>JAGANQ010000086.1 GCA_017624115.1 Lachnospiraceae bacterium | reverse complement strand
TTGACAGTGACTTTGATATGATAACAGAAGGTACAGGATAAAGCAATCTGACGTAATGTTCATCAGAATGAATTATGCTGTACCTTCTTCTAATTTGAAGAATTTTCGGGTAATTGGGAGTGGGTAAAGTTACGAATAAGACTTAAGAATACGAAACAGCTTCTGGCGCCAAGCGGTCTGGATTCTATCATTGCACACTGTACCATGTACGACCCTGAGCAGCGCTACCAGTCTGTCCAGGAGCTTCAGGCAGATTTGATTCACTACCGGAAAGCTAATACTCTCCACAAGCGTAAGCCCCGTAAAATAATATACCTGATTGCTGCATGCATCCCTCTTGCTGCGGTACTTCTTATGGTGCTCTGCATCCGTCTTCCCGGAGCCAGACCTGTTTCTTCAACAGAGCCTGTGGCAGACACAACAGCAGAAGCCGCCGCAGGGTCATCAACTACTGTAACACCGGAGACAACTACAACAGCATCCCCCACTACACAAGAAACGTCTACCCACCTGCAGACCACTACGACACCCGAACCATCTACGGAGCCGCAGACCACTGGAGTCACAGAAACATCCACCGAGCCACCGTCTGCTGCGACGCCGGAAACAACCACAGAAGCACCTACTACGACACAGGAAGCTACTGTCCAGCCGCAGACCACTGTACCGGCACAGGCTACTGCAGCAATGGAACCAAATGCGAACTTTACCTGGCCTGCCAGCCTTATCATAAATCAGGAAGCTGATACTGTCGAATTCCGCTTTCCAAATATCCCGGACAGCCGTATTGAGCAGATTCAGCTCCTTGATACAGCCGGAGTTCTCTTCGCTACGATAGAAGTCCGGCACAATCCATCCAGTCCGCGTCTGGTAAGCTTCAATACAGCTATGCGGATTAACAGTACAGCTACCTACGACCTTTCCTCCTTTTCGCTTGCCAAAACAGAAAACAGCACCATAACCCTGTCCTTTAATTCGTCCGTCATACTCGGAAAACCCGCAGCAGCCCTCACCGGCTTTACTTATAATGTAACCAGTACTTCCCTGCCAAAACTTCCGGCTCCTGCCGATATGCAGTGGGATTCCTCTAATCCCGGTTACGCTTCCTGGACTTCACCGTATCAGTGTGTTCAATTCCACTCTGTAGACGGTCAGTCAACAGGTTATAATACCAATCTGAAAAAAGATGGAAATAATCGATATTACCGTGGAATGACTGACATTATTCAGAAGAAGAGCGGTACCTACCAGATGATGGCAATGGCTCTGGGCGACTGGGAAAACGGTGACAGTGATGTTGTCTCTACAGAGCCTCTGGTATATACCATTCCCGAAACCAAACTTCCCGTAGTCACCGGGCTGCATTTTGAGGGAACTACCATATTCTTCAACGCGATAGAAGGTGTCACTGAGTATCACATTGAGCTGTATGGCATTGACAAAAGTACCGGTCAATGGGTGCAGGCAAAGCACGCCCGTATGGTTCAGACCAATTTCTCCGATATACAGTCATGGCTTAAGCAGGAGTCAGGTAAATATGATAAATTTGGTGTCAGAGTAAATGCAGTCAGCCCGGACCTTATGAACATCGCCGCCGGCGACGTATCCGAGCTGTGCATCTACGGAGAATAAAATTTAAAGAATCATAGAGGTTAATCCTGTTTCAGAGCTTCGGGCACACGAAATGCCGCGTCTTCTATCTCATTTAGCTTTTCCCTGCATTTCGCATCCTGTGAGATTGCCCGCAGGATGCGATTGATATCCTCCGGTGAGAACATGCTGATAGCCTTCGACAAATCCTCTATATTATCACGGTTCAGCTTAAACACACCATCCGTCAGATATATCGTCAGCACGTCATCCGAATCGCTCATATCTCCCAGACAAAGCGCTCCTGTCTGGTCATAAGTAAAGGTCACGCCATTATAAGTCAGAGCTGCGTCATCTCCCAATAGAAAGGAATAAGGTCCTTTGTCCGGCATCGCCTTTCTCTTTTCTATCAGCTCATCGATTTGCTTCTGCTCTTCTTCCTCCTGTCTTTCCTCCACACGCTTCCGCAAATCCTCCTTTGCAGCATCAATTTCCTCATCCACACGTTCCAGCAGCTTATCCCATTCCTCTATCGTAAGCTCCGATGCCCCGATAGCAAACTTCGGCGGTCCATTCTTAACACGCTCCTCTGCATAAGCATAAAACTTCTCCAGCGCTTCCTTAAATGCTTCCTCCGTATCGACTGGCTGCCCCTGCAGTTCCTTTTCCAGCGCTTCCTGCGCAATCTGTTCTACCACAGAATCCGTGTCCATCTCCACCTTATCCATATCCACCAGATATCCGGTGATGGTACCGTCATCCTTTTTCTGCTCCACATAGACCTGATTTTTCTCTGCCAATACCTGAGCCTTATAGACCGCACCCTTCTCCGTGCACACCTTTACAAAATCGCATTCCTCATAAGTGATATTTCGAACCTCACATTCTGAGGCTGCTCCATTCGATACTCTGTCCACAGGGTGAAAGCTGCCGGCAGCCATCATACTCTGATAACATTCCGCTCCTGTTACGGCTCTGCTGCTTTCCTCCTTTTCTGTTGTCTGCAATACGCTTTCCTCTGTCAGTGAATCTGACATCGTATCAGCGAGACTGTTTCTGAAATTTCCCGCTGTCTGGGCATTACGCTCCTTATTGCGGTCTGTCTTTTCCAGATATCCCGCATTCTTCACTCCATTTACATTCATCTGCATCACCTTTCCTGTTTCCGAAGAAGGTGTTTAAGCTCCTCTCTTCCACGTCTCAGATTCGTTTTCACGGTATTCACCGGCATTTCCAGTATATCCGCAATCTCCTTCACTGCATAGTCCTCATAATAAAACAAATACAGCGGCCGCCTGTAGTTTTCCTGCAGAGATAAAATCAGCCACAGCGTATCATCTCGCTCCAGATATGGCACCTTCATGTAGACCTTTTCGCTCTCCGGCACCTCATCCAGTCCTGTTGTGGTCTGTCTCCACTTACTTTTCAGCAAATCCTTGCAAAGATTCAGCGTTACTCTTATCATCCATGCCTTCTCATGCTCTGCACTCGCAAATTCCGGCTTACAGCAGAGCAGCCTGATAAATGCCTCCTGCA
>JAGANQ010000085.1 GCA_017624115.1 Lachnospiraceae bacterium | reverse complement strand
GTTTAAATATGTATTTTTTTCTAATACACAATATGGAAATAAAATGGAAATAGATGTTAATTCCGGAAATTTATACCGGGTATATGCGAAGATAAATCTGGATGCAATACGAAACAATGTGCTGGAGATGAAGAAGAACATAGCGCCGGAAAGCCGGATGATGGCGGTAGTCAAGACGGACGGCTATGGTCATGGTGCGATTGAGATAGCGAGGGAGATAGAGGATATTGTAGAGGGCTTTGCGACAGCGACAGTGGATGAGGCTGTTGCACTCCGTATGCAGGGAATCAGAAGCATGATTCTGATTCTGGGGCATGTGCATGAGAGCCTGTTTGAGACAATTATCAGGGAGCGCATCAGTGTCAATCTTTACAGCAAAAGGGATGCAGAGGAATTGTCCAGAATAGCAGGAAAACTGGGCAGGGAGGCTCTGGTACATTTTAAGCTTGATACAGGCATGAGCCGTATCGGTGTGAGAGATAATGAGGAGTCACTTGAGATGCTTAAGGAGATAGCGAAGCTTCCGAATGTAAGGATGGAGGGAATTTTTACCCATTTTTCGGCTTCTGATGAGACCGATAAGGGAAGAACCAGGGAGCAGATGGCGCGTTTTACCGCTTTCACGGAGAAGGTGAAGGCAGCAGGAATTGAGATACCGATTCTTCACTGCTCTAATAGTGCCGGAATTATTGACGTACCGGAGGCAAATTTCAATATGGTGCGCGCCGGAATCGCCTTGTATGGTCTGTATCCGTCCGAGGAAGTGAAAAAGGAACAGGTGAAGCTTACACCGGCTCTGGAGCTGAAGAGCCACATTGTGTATCTGAAGGAGGTAGAAGCAGGCTGCGGAATAAGCTATGGCTCTACTTATGTGACGACACATACAACAAAGGTGGCAACGATTCCTGTCGGCTATGGTGACGGCTATCCAAGATCTTTGTCCAACAGAGGCTACGTACTGGTGCATGGGAAGAAAGCACCGATACTCGGACGCATCTGCATGGATCAGTTTATGGTGGATGTAACGGAGATTCCAGAGGCACAGGAGGGGGATGTGGTCACTCTGATAGGAGCAGAGAACGGAGCGGAGCTTTCCGTGGAGGAGCTGGCTGCCATGGCAGGCGATACCTTTAATTATGAGATAGTCTGTGATCTTGGAAAGAGAATTCCAAGGGTATTCTACAAGAACGGCAGTGCAGTATCTGTGCGGGCTTATCTGCCGACGCTGCTTTCTTAATAAATCCTGCCGTTATCTGGTATACGCGCGAAATAACGGGGAATACTGAAGATAGGTAAAAGAAAAATCTTTGGTATAAACTTGGTAAATGGAGCGTGACAGAAAGTGATGATACGACGAGGAGATATATATTATGCTGATTTAAGACCGGTGATTGGCTCGGAGCAGGGGGGAATCCGTCCGGTGCTGATTATCCAGAATGACATAGGGAACAAGCACAGCCCAACGGTTATCTGCGCGGCGATTACATCGAAAATGAACAAGGCAAAGCTTCCTACGCATGTGGAGCTGGACAGCAGCAAATATGATATTATGAAGGATTCTGTGATTTTGCTGGAGCAGCTTCGCACGATTGATAAAAAACGTCTGAAGGATAAAATATGTCATTTGGACCGTGAAATTTTAAGGAAGGTAGACCAGGCATTATTAGTAAGCCTTGAACTCACTACATAAGGCGGTACTTGACGGAATACGGACAGGATGATATAGTATATAAAAAAACAAAGGAGTTTGAGAAGGAAATGAATGATGGGAGTCCGCTATGGGGCTTAATTGTTTTTTGTGTGTTGTTGATTTTACATGGTATTCTGTATGGCTACGGTGCTGCACTGCAGAATCTGACGGACAGCAGTGTGGAGAAGAAAGCAGAGGAAGGCGATAAGCGTGCCAGGAAGCTTCTTCAGGTTATAGAGGAGCCGGCGCGTTTTGTTAATACACTTCTTACCGTCATAACACTGGCAAATATGATTGTGGGTGCTTATGAATATGCAATGCTCCGCACATGGATGGTGAGGACCTTTGTACTGCAGGATGGGGCAGTGTGGCAGATATATGGACTTAAGCTGGCTGCATGGGTTATTCCGGCACTTGTATTGCTGCTTGTATTGCTGGTTTTCGGAATTCTTGTGCCGAAGAAGCTGGCACAGCGTTATCCGGAGGGCTGGGCATACCGGCTGCAGGGAGTGGTAAGCGTTCTGACAGCGGCATTTCTCCCGCTGACAGGATTGATTACACTGTTTTCTAATGCAGTTATCCGTCTGTTTGGCATTAACCCGGAGGAAGAGTTGGATAATGTCACAGAAGAAGAGATTATGTCCATGGTAAATGAAGGACATGAGCAGGGTGTGCTGCTGGCAAGCGAGGCGGAGATGATTACAAATATCTTTGAATTTGGAGATAAGCAGGCTGCCGATATTATGACGCACAGAAAAAATATTGTGGCGGTAGACGGGGCATGGACTCTCAAGGAAACGGTTAATTTTATTCTGACGCAGAGTAATTCAAGATTTCCGGTATATGATAAAGATATTGATAATATTATTGGTATCCTGCATTTTAAGGACGCGATGATATACTATGAAGAAAATGATACAGACAGGCCTCTGTCTGAGATAGCAGAGCTTCTGCGGGAACCTCATTTTATTCCTGAGACCAGAAATATTAACCTTCTGTTTAAGGAAATGCAGTCCCAGAAGATACATATGGAGATTGTAGTAGATGAATATGGACAGACGGCAGGGCTGGTTGCAATGGAGGATATTCTGGAGGAAATTGTCGGCAATATTCTCGATGAATATGATGAGGATGAGGAAATGATTATGAAGCAGGAGGACGGCTCCTATCTGATACGTGGTATGGCGGAGCTGGACGAGGTGTGGAAGGTGCTTTCTCTGGAAATGGAGGAGGCTGAGGAGGAGTATGACACACTCAATGGCTTCCTGATTTATAAGCTTGACAGGATTCCTCAGGATGGGGAGAAGCTTGAGATTACGTATAAGGGGTATCTGTTCTCTGCGCTGGAGGTGGAGAATAAGACAGTCCAGCTTGTCAGGGTGACGAAGCTGGAGCCTGAGGAAGAAACGGAAGAAGCACAATAAGAAAAAACTGGCGCAGTCTTGCGTCAGTTTTTTTTCTTATTCATCCCAGTTATGATATACAGCCTGAACATCGTCATCCTCGTCAAGTAAATCAAGGATGCGGTTCATCTTTTTGATATCGTCCTCATTGGTTAATTCTACCCAGTTCTGAGGAATCATGGTAACCTCAGCCTCCAGCATAGGTACGCCGGCAGCCTCTAAGGCTTCGCGGACTGCACTGAAATCATCAGGTGCAGTGATAATCTCAAAGCTTTCCTCCTCCTCGGAGAAATCCTCTGCACCAGAATCCAGTGCAATCATCATCAGCTCGTCTGCATCCATATCGCATTCTTCTTTATCTACGATAATCTGACCCTTTTTATCAAACATAAAGGATACACAGCCTGTTGTACCTACATTTCCGCCGCCCTTGGTAAAAGCGTTTCGTACATTGGAGGCGGTACGGTTCTTGTTGTCTGTTAAGGTATCTACGATGATAGCGGTACCGTTTGGACCATAGCCCTCGTAGGTGTTGGAAACATAGTTTACAGAATTAGAATCTCCGGCAGCCTTCTTGATACCACGCTCGATTGTATCGTTTGGCATGTTGTTGGCTTTTGCTTTGGCAATAACATCGCGCAGCTTGGAATTGTTAGCCGGATCAGCACCGCCTTCCTTAACGGCAACGGCGATTTCTCTTCCGATGACAGTGAAGATTTTACCCTTTGCGGCATCATTCTTCTCTTTCTTATGCTTAATATTGGCAAATTTCGAATGTCCTGACATAATAACGCTCCTTTTTCTTTCTGAATACAATATCTGCTATATTTTATCACTATTTTCCGGGACTTGCAATAAATTTTTAAAGATATGACTAAAATTTTGTCCGATTATGTGCTATAATCCAGAAAGCATCAATATATCAGGAGATAATGAGTATGGCAAAGGAAAAAGAAACAAAGACGAATGCAATGAGAATTCTGGAAAAGGAGAAGCTGCCCTATACAGCAGTTACCTATGAGTGTACGGAATTTATCGACGGAATCACGATAGCGGACAAGCTGGGGCTTCCATATGAGAGAGTCTATAAGACACTGGTGACTGTAGGAAAAAGTAAGGAGCATTATGTATTTGTTATTCCGATATCTGAAGAGCTGGATTTGAAAAAGGCGGCAAAGGCAGTAGGAGAAAAATCAATAGAAATGATACATGTAAAAGAGCTTACACCTTTGACTGGCTATATTCGTGGCGGCTGTACGGCAATCGGCATGAAAAAGCAGTTTAAAACCGTAGTGGCAGAGCAGGCGGCAGGCTTGCAGGAGCTGTATGTCAGCGGCGGGAAATGGGGTGTACAGCTCAAGCTGACACCGGAGAACTATATGAAGGCATGCCGGGGAAGCTACGCCGACATATGTGTGTAAAGCAGAAAAAACGATAGGGTGTACAGAATATCCCTCATAAAACCGGGAATACTTGGAAGGAAATGAGGGATTTTTATGTGGCTTGTAATCTTGGGATTGTTAAATGGAATCGCGGCAGGGCTGGTGTACGCGACAGAGGAACTGTGGTTTGGCATTCTGTTCTGTCTGGTTCCGTTTGCAGGAATATTACTAACCAGAACCAGAAGCAGTGGATTTTTGATTGGCTACGGAATGGGCTATTACATGACAGGGATAAGCTTCCTGTATGCACTTGCTGACGTGGTTCCGCTTCCGGTTTATACGTCCTATGCGCTGATGACGCTGGCAGTTCTGCTGATTAGTGCGTATCTTACGTTACTTTTGTGGCTGGCATTTTATCCGTTCAGGTATATAAGACGCGGCAGCAGACTGGCGATTTTCTGGATTGCAGGCTTTTATGTGCTGGGAGAATGGCTGCAGGAGATAAGCCCGTTGGCATCCTTCCCGTGGTTCAGGCTTGCTGTGGCAGCAGTCCCGTGTCCGCTTCTGATACAGGGAGCGTCACTTGCCGGCAGTCTTCTGGTAAGCTTCTTTTTGGTACTTTGTAATGCCTGGCTGGCAAGACTGATTATAAAGCGGCGTATTGATATGGGAATGATAATAGCTGTATTGCTGACCGTTTTGCTGCTTCTATATGGTGAGGTACGACTGTACGAGAGGGAAGACAGCGGGGCTTCTGTACTGGTAGTACAGGGCAACCATGAAGGAAGCGAAAAGTGGACGTTGGAGCTGGAAGATATACTGGCTGATTATGAAAGGCTGATTTATGAGTATGCGTCGGCGGCAGAAAGTGCCGGAAAAAGAGCAGAGCTGGTGGTATTGCCGGAAACGGCGCTTCCCTATGCGGCAGCAGAATACAGCTCAACCAGGGAAACTCTGATTTCTATATGCCGCGAGCTTTCGACAGAGCTTTTACTGGGAGCGATTGAGCAGGAGAAGCGGGATGAGGAGACGGTATCTTATAATGCCGTGTATCATGTGACAGAGGGAGGCTTTGCCGAAAAGACCTATCGCAAGCGCGTACTGGTACCGTTTGGCGAGTATCTGCCATTTGCGGAGCTTATGGACAGATTTTGTCCATGGGTAGAGGAATTTATGACAGGAAATTATTTTGAAGCAGGGAGTGAGCAGAACTGCTTTGAAACGGGTGTGGGAGAAATCGGTGCGTTAATCTGCTATGAATCTATTTTTCCGGCAGAAGCACAGGGAGCGGTTTTAAGCGGAGCCGAGCTTTTGACAGTGGTGAGCAATGATTCCTGGTTTCAGGGCCTTCCAGCTATGCAGGAGCACTATGCGCACGCAGCTTTGCGGGCGGTGGAAACGGATCGTTATGTAATCCGGGCAGGAAATACGGGAATCAGCGGCATAATTGACAACCGGGGACGGACTGCTGCGGGAATGACCGAACATGTGCAGGGAGGTTTTGTGGCAGAGGCAGCAGCGCGCCGGACGAAGACGCTGTATACCAGAATGGGAAATTTGTTTGGTATGATGTGGTTTGTCTTGTGGTGCTTTCTTATCGGGAAGCATATCTGTGTCTTGATTTTTTCGGTGTTCTCAGATATAATGTATAGAATTAAGTCAGACAGTATGTGAGGAATAAGGAATGGAGGTTTCGAAAGAGACAATGGAGAAACTACAGACAATAAAGGCAGCATTATTAGGATATGGTACAGTAGGAAGCGGCATATATACTCTGCTGGAGCGCAGAAAGGATGAGATGCCTCAGAAGATAGGAGCTAAGCTGGAGATTACAAGGATACTGGTAAGAAATGCGAAAAAGCTCCGTGAAGGGGCGCCGGCAGAGCTTTTTACGGATTCTTGGAAGGAGATTATCGAGGATAAGGAAATCCGTATCGTAATTGAGGTAATGGGAGGAATTGAGCCGTCGAGGAACTATATTCTGGAAGCACTTCGTGCAGGAAAGCATGTGGTGACGGCGAATAAGGATTTGCTGGCGGCACATGGCAAAGAGCTTTTGGAAACAGCAAAGGAGCATAACTGTGATTTGATGTTCGAGGCTTCCGTGGCAGGTGCGATTCCGATTATCCGCCCGCTCAAGGAGTGTCTGGCAGGCAATCGCATTACCGAGATTATGGGTATTGTAAACGGTACGACGAATTATATCCTTACTAAGATGAGTGCAGAGGGTATGGATTATGCGGATGCACTTGCGAAGGCAACGGAGCTTGGCTATGCGGAGGCTGACCCGACAGCGGACGTGGAAGGCTATGATGCCGGCAGAAAGCTTGCAATTATGGCATCCATTGCGTTCAATTCCAGAGTTACCTTTGATGATGTTTACATAGAGGGAATTACGAAAATTACGGCGCGGGACATTGAGTATGCACAGGAATTCGGCAAGACGATTAAGCTGCTGGGAGTAGCCAGAAACACGGATGACGGTATTGAGGTCAAGGTGCATCCGATGCTGATTTCCACGGAGCATCCGCTGGCAGCAGTCAAGGATTCTTATAATGCTGTATTTGTGCATGGTGATGCTCTGGACGATGCGATGTTCATGGGAAGAGGCGCGGGCTCTCTCCCGACAGCAAGTGCGGTAATGGGTGATGTGATTGACGTGGCAAGAAATATTCTCAGTAATTGTAACGGAAGAATCGGCTGTACCTGCTATAAGAGCCTTCCGGTAAAAAAGCCTGAGGATACAAAAACAAAATTTTTCCTGCGTATGCTGGTAGAGGATAAGCCGGGTGTGCTCGCAGGTGTTACCAGTGTGTTTGGAAACAGCGCAGTAAGTATTGCGCAGGTAGTTCAGAAAAAGCGGAGAGGAAAGGACGCGGAGCTGGTTGTAATCACGGATGAGGTGATGGAGCGCAATTTTAAGGATGCGATAACCATTCTTACCGGAATGTCGATGGTAAGAGAGATTTCCAGCATGATCCGCGTATATGAATAAGGTAGAGGGATAAGCTGCTCCTGAAGTGCAGCCGCAGTATGGAGGCTAAAAATGGAAAAAAAGATATCTCAAAAGACAGAAAAGAAAGCAGACGGCTGTCAGCTTTCGCAGAAATGCGGAGGCTGTACGTATCAGGGGATGACTTATGAGAAACAGTGTAAGCTGAAGCAGAGACGGACAGAGGAGCTGCTGGGAGGATTCTGTAAGGTACAGCCGATTATCCGCATGGAGAATCCGTATCATTACAGAAATAAAGTGCATGCGGTATTTGACAGGGACAGAAAGGGAAAGCCGGTATCAGGCATTTACCAGGAGGGCACGCACAGGGTAGTTCCGGTGGATACCTGTATGATTGAGGATGAGAAGAGCGATGCAATCATAGTGACTATCCGAAATCTTCTGCCTTCTTTTAAAATCAAGGTTTATGACGAGGATACCGGTTATGGACTTCTGCGCCATGTGCTGGTGCGCAGAAGCTTTTCCAACGGGCAGATTATGGTGGTGCTGGTAACGGCTTCGCCAGTATTTCCATCGAAAAATAATTTCGTAAAGGCGCTTCTTAAGGAGCACCCGGAGATTACGACTGTGATACAGAATGTAAACGGACGAAATACCAGCATGGTGCTTGGGCAGAAGGAGAACGTCCTTTACGGAAAAGGCTATATCGAAGATACGCTGTGTGGGTGTGTCTTTCGTATTTCCTCGAAGTCTTTCTATCAGATTAATCCGGTACAGACAGAAAAGCTGTACGCAAAGGCGATAGAACTGGCGGATTTAAAGGGGACAGAGAATGTCCTTGATGCGTACTGCGGCATTGGTACAATCGGACTGATTGCGGCAGCACACTGCCGCCAGGTGGCAGGCGTAGAATTGAATCCGGATGCGGTAAAGGATGCCGTCAATAACCGGAACCGGAATAAGGTGGAAAATGCACGGTTTTTCAGGGGCGATGCCGGTGAATTTATGGTAGGCCTGGCAAATGACGGACAGAAGCTGGATGTAGTGTTTATGGATCCGCCGAGAAGCGGAAGCACGGAAGAGTTTATTGATGCGGTAGAACAGACAGGGGCAAAGCGTGTCGTTTATATTTCCTGTAACCCGGAGACACTGGCAAGGGATTTACAGTATTTTGAGAAGAAAGGGTATCAGGCGGGGGAGGCATGGCCGGTAGATATGTTTCCATGGACAGACTCGATAGAGGCTGTGACGGTACTGAACAGAAAAAAGTAGAATGAAGAGATATGAAATTCTTGATACCATCCGGGGTGTTACAGTAGTCAGCATGGTTCTCTACCATACAATGTGGGATTTGGTTTATCTGTATGGCATGAAGCTTCGGTGGTATGAGAGCAGTGCTGCGTATATCTGTCAGCAGAGCATCTGTTGGACGTTTATCCTGCTCTCGGGCTTCTGCTTTCCGATGGGAAGAAGGAAGCTTAAGCGGAGCCTGACAGTATTTGCGGCAGGACTTATCGTGACGCTCGTGACGGCAGCCTTTGTACCGGACAGCAGAGTCATATTCGGTGTACTTACGCTGCTTGGCTCCAGTATGCTGATTATGACGGCTCTGGACAGAGCTGCTGTAAGAGTCAGACCGTGCGCCGGGCTTATGATCAGCCTGCTGCTGTTTTTTTTGCTTCGTGATGTGAATGAGGGGTATCTGGGCTTTGAGATTCTGCATCTGTGTGTGCTTCCGAAGAGCTGGTACCAGAATCCTGCCACTACATATCTGGGTTTTCCGTATCGAACATTTTTTTCAACTGATTATTTTTCCTTATTGCCGTGGTTTTTTCTCTTCACAGCCGGATACTATCTGTATCATCTGATGAGAGAGAGGAACTGGCTGATTATGCTGGAAAAAGCAAAGAGTGTCCGCCCGCTTTCATTTATCGGGAGACACTCTCTGGAAATATACCTTATACATCAACCGGTTATAACAGTCATTTTAAATGTGCTGTCACATCTGGCATAGCACATTTAAAATGATTTTTTAATGCCTCAAAGCTTTCTCTGCTGATGACGTGTTCAATCTTGCAGGCATCCTCGGAAGCGATATCCTTCGGTACGCCAAGCTGTTCCAGCCAGGAGGAGAGCAGTTCGTGACGCTCGTAAATCATCTCAGCGATTTCTCTTCCTGTATCTGTCAGATAGATAAAGCCGGCCTCGGTAACGGTAATCTGATTTTTTTCGCGCAGGTGCTTCATAGCGATGCTGATGCTGGATTTCTTAAAGCCCAGTTCATTTACAATATCTATAGAACGAACAACGGGAAGCTTTTTGCTCAAGATTAAAATAGTCTCCAGATAGTTTTCTGCTGATTCGTTAACTGCCATATATGTATTCACTCCTGTTTTTCATAAGTCTGTTAGCTATAGTATAGCATATGAAATGAATTCTTTCAAATTTTTTCAGATATTTCCCAAAAGTCATTGACAACTAATAAAAGTTAGCATATACTAACCAATGTAAAAGCATATTTTACACAGACACAATAGAAAGAGGATGAGATGATGCCATTGACAATGGTAAAGGAAGGAGAGCCAAACGTAATCAAAAAGGTTGGCGGAAAAGAGGAAACACGTAAATTTTTGGAGAAGCTTGGATTTGTAACTGGTGGAACCGTCACAGTCATATCTGAGACAGATGGGAATATGATAGTGAATGTAAAGGATTCCAGAATCGCCATTGGAAAGGATATGGCAAATAAAATTCTGGTTTAAGAAAGAAGGAGCAGAGTATGAAAACATTAAGAGAAGCTGCCTGTGGGCAGACAGTCATTGTGAAGAAGCTGTCAGGTGAAGGTCCGGTTAAAAGACGTATCATGGATATGGGAATTACAAAGGGAGTTTCCATATATGTAAGGAAGGTTGCACCGCTTGGTGATCCTGTGGAGGTAACAGTCAGGGGTTATGAATTATCTCTCCGCAAAGCGGATGCAGAGATGATTGAGGTGGAGTAAGGAAAACAGATACCCGCGTCGCGGGATTCTTTTTTAAAGAGAAGTTAGATTAAACTAACATAAGCAAGAAAAGGCGAACAAAGGATAGCTATAAATAGCAGAAAGGGAGTTTGAAAATGTCAGTAAAAATTGCATTAGCAGGTAATCCAAACTGCGGTAAAACAACATTATTTAATGCACTGACCGGTTCTAATCAGTTCGTTGGCAACTGGCCCGGTGTAACAGTAGAGAAAAAGGAAGGTAAGCTTAAGGGGAACAAGGATGTTGCCATTATGGACTTACCGGGTATCTATTCTCTGTCACCTTATACACTGGAGGAAGTGGTAGCCAGAAATTATCTGATTGCAGAGCGTCCGGATGCAATTTTGAATATTGTTGACGGCACGAACATTGAGAGAAATCTGTATCTGTCCACACAGCTTATGGAGCTTGGTATTCCGGTTGTGATGGCAGTCAATATGATGGATATCGTGGAGAAGAACGGAGATAAGATACAGATGGATAAACTCAGTAAGAAGCTGGGCTGTGAAGTAGTTCCGATTTCTGCCTTAAAGGGAACAGGGATTGAGAAAGCAGCAGAGCGTGCGGTAGAGCTGGCAAAGCAGAAGCGAGCAGCAGCTCCGGTGCACAAATTTGCACCAGAGTTAGAGAATGCTATCAGCTGCGTGGAAGACCGACTGAGTGGTGTGCCGGAGGAGCAGAAGCGGTTTTTCGCTGTCAAGCTTCTGGAGAAGGATGATAAGATTGCACAGTTGATGAGCAGTGTGCCGGATGTGTCCGCAGAAATCAAGGCATTAGAGGACGCGTTTGACGACGATACGGAAAGTATTATTACCAATGAAAGATATGTCTATATATCTTCTATTATCGGTGAATGCTGTACAAAGAGTAAGAAGGGTGCAGAAACTGTTTCAGATAAAATCGACAAAATTGTAACGAACCGTTTTCTTGCTCTGCCAATCTTTGCGGTGGTTATGTTCCTTGTATATTATATTTCTGTGACAACTGTGGGTACATGGGCGACCGACTGGGCAAATGACGGTGTGTTTGGAGAGGGCTGGAGTCTGTTTGGACTGGAGGTTCCGGGCATTCCAGTTCTGGTTGAGAGTGCATTATCGGCAATCGGTTGTGCTGACTGGTTACAGGGACTGATCCTTGATGGTATTGTAGCCGGTGTCGGTGCGGTGCTTGGCTTTGTTCCGCAGATGCTGGTATTATTTATCTTTCTGGCATTTCTGGAGGCATGCGGATATATGGCGAGAGTTGCATTTATTATGGACAGAATTTTCCGCAAGTTCGGCTTGTCAGGTAAGTCTTTTATACCGATGTTAATTGGAACAGGATGTGGTGTGCCGGGTGTTATGGCTTCCAGAACAATTGAGAATGACAGAGACCGTAAGATGACAATTATGACTACTACATTCATCCCGTGCGGTGCAAAGCTGCCGATTATCGCTTTGATTGCAGGTGCGCTGTTTGACGGTGCATGGTGGGTATCTCCGAGTGCATATTTTGTAGGAATTGCAGCAATTATCTGCTCCGGTATTATTTTAAAGAAGACAAAGATGTTCGCCGGAGACCCGGCACCATTTGTGATGGAGCTTCCTGCATATCATATGCCGACCGTTGGCAATGTACTGAGAAGCATGTGGGAGAGAGGCTGGTCCTTTATTAAGAAGGCTGGTACTATTATTCTCTTATCCACAATTGTAGTCTGGTTTACAACCTATTTCGGATGGGTGGACGGACAGTTCAGAATGCTTGAGGATATGGAAATGGATTCCAGCATCCTGGCTATGGTTGGAAATGCTATTGCATGGCTGTTCATACCGGTTGGCTGGGGTGAATGGAGGTCGGCAGTCGCAGCCATCACGGGCCTGGTTGCAAAGGAAAATGTCGTGGGTACCTTTGGTATTCTTTTTGGATTTGCAGAGGTAGCGGAGGATGGAGCTGAGTACTGGGGAACCCTGTCGGCAAGTATGTCAGCGACAGCAGCATATTCCTTCCTGGTATTTAACCTCTTATGTGCACCTTGCTTTGCAGCAATGGGAGCAATCAAGCGTGAAATGAACAATGCAAAATGGTTCTGGTTTGCAATCAGCTATCAGACCTTGCTGGCATATGTGGTAGCTCTCTGTGTATTCCAGATTGGCGGATTATTTACAGGAGATGCGTCCTTTGGTATCTTTACGATTGTGGCAATTGCACTGGCAGCAGGCTTTATTTATCTGTTAGTAAGACCATATAAGGAAAGTAAGACGTTGAAGGTTAATATTAAGAAGGCAGCCTGACAGGCTAAAAGCAGCCTGTTAGCCTGCCTGGAAAGTGAGGAAATCATGGGAACAGCAATTACCGGGCTGGGACTGTTTGTTATAGTGTGTCTCGCTGTCAAAAGTATGATACATGATAAAAAGCAGGGCAAGTCAATTCAGTGCGGCGGCGACTGCAGGCACTGCGGAGGGCACTGTGGAAGATAGGCAGGAAGATGTTGACAAATGCTCCATGCAGGGATATAATACCAATAGAAATTCATAGTAAAACAGTATGAAAGATAGGAGAAGATGGTATGGGGAATGTTTATAAGAATGTATTGGAGCTTATTGGAAAGACACCTCTGCTGGAGGCAGTTAATGTGGAGAAGAGTCTGGGACTGGAGGCAACGGTTCTGGTGAAGCTGGAATATCTGAATCCTGCCGGAAGTGTGAAGGACAGAGTGGCAAAATCGATGATTGAGGATGCGGAGCAGAAGGGTATCCTGAAAAAGGGCTCCGTGATTATTGAGCCAACCTCAGGAAACACAGGTATTGGTTTGGCAGCTATCGCAGCATCCAAGGGCTATCGTGTGATTCTGACGATGCCGGAAACCATGAGTGTGGAGAGAAGGAATATCTTAAAGGCATATGGTGCAGAGCTGGTGCTCACAGAGGGAGCGAAGGGAATGGCAGGTGCGATTGAGAAGGCAAATCAGCTTGCACAGGAGATTCCTGACAGCTTTCAGGCAGGCCAGTTTGTAAATCCGGCGAATCCTGCTGCACATAGAGCAACGACAGGACCGGAAATCTGGAATGATACGGACGGAAAAGTGGATATTTTTGTGGCGGGAGCAGGCACGGGCGGAACTGTTACCGGTGTAGGAGAGTATCTCAAGGCACAGAATCCACAGGTGAAGATTGTAGCGATAGAACCTGCGGATTCACCGGTGCTTTCGGGCGGAAAAGCAGGCCCGCACAAAATACAGGGTATCGGTGCAGGCTTCGTGCCGGAGGTATTAAATACAGAGATTTATGATGAAATTCTGAAAATAGAGAATGAAGATGCCTTTGCAGCCGCAAAAGCTCTGGCAAAGCAGGAGGGTATCCTGGTCGGGATTTCCTCCGGTGCTGCACTCCATGGTGCAATTGAGCTGGCAAAGCGTCCGGAAAACAAGGGAAAAACGATTGTTGCCCTGCTGCCTGACAGCGGTGACAGATATTATTCCACGCCATTGTTTGGTGAATAAAATATCTGCTAATGAAAAATAAGTAATCACAGAGACTGTGGCAAAATGAAGTGCAAAGCATTCATTTTACCACAGTCTCTTTTGAATAAGGAGAATATAGACATTTTCCTCTTTTTTCATTATAATAAAGGGAGATTACAGAGGAGGAAGAACATGAAAGTTGTATTGCAGAATCTGACGAAAAAATTTCCGGGCAGAGACAGGAAAAAACAGGAATACGTCATCGCTGTCAATGACTTTAATTTTGAAATCCCGGATGGTAAGCTGATTGGTCTGCTGGGACCTTCGGGATGCGGTAAAAGCACAACACTTAATCTGATAAGTGGACTGCTAAAGCCGACCAGTGGCAGGATATTCTTTGGCGAGGATGATGTGACGGATTTGCCGCCGGAAAACAGAGGGATTGGTCTGGTATTTCAGAATTATGCTCTTTATCCGCATCTTACGGTTAAGAAGAATATTCTCTTTCCGCTGGAAAATCTTAAAGGTAAGGACAAATTGTCGAAATCTGAGATGCTGGAGAAAGCATATGCGGCGGCAAGGCTTGTGCAGATTGAGGAGCTGATGGACCGCAAACCAGGTGAGCTTTCCGGTGGACAGCAGCAGCGTGTGGCGATTGCCCGTGCTCTGGTAAAAATGCCCCGTGTGCTTCTGCTTGATGAGCCGCTCTCCAACCTGGATGCCCGCTTAAGACTCCAGACGAGAGAAGAAATCAGGAGAATTCAGAGAGAGACGAAAATCACCACTATTTTTGTAACGCATGACCAGGAAGAAGCAATGAGTATTTCTGATATGATTGTGGTTATGAAGGCAGGGATTGTCCAGCAGATTGGCAGACCGCAGGAGGTTTATGACAATCCGGCAAATCTGTTTGTTGCGAGATTCCTTGGAACGCCGCCCATTAACGTTTTTGAAGGGCAGGTCAGAAATCATAAGCTGTACATAGGAGAAGATGAGGTGTCTGGTATCAGAGGAGTGGAGAACCAGAAGGTCTGGGTCGGCATCAGACCGGAGGGCTTTGTTCCCGATGAGAATGGACCGCTTTGCTGCAGGCTTAGCGGTGTGGAAGTGATGGGACGTGATATCAGTGTGGTTTCCACACATGAATCATCCTGCAGTCCTGCTGTCCGCTCCATCATCAGCACGGAAAACAGGGTGGATACCGAAAAGGAGACGGTCAGATTTTCTCTGAAGCCCGGAAAGGTGTTTATTTTTCATAGGGAAACGGAAGAAAGAATAATGGGAGAACTGATATGATAAAGAAAAAATGGCGCAACAGCAGCCTGAAGGGATGGCTGTATCTTTTGCCGGCGATTCTTTTTCTGGGAGTATTTATGGTATATCCGCTGATTGATGTTTTTATTTATTCCTTTGAGGAGGGATACAACTCAGCATCCCAGACCTTTTTCGGCATCGGCTTTTATAATTATTCCTATGTATTGCATGACCCGTATTTTCTGCAGGCGCTAAAAAATACATTTATACTGGTTATTATTACGGTGCCTCTGTCAACGGGAATTGCGCTGCTTATTTCTGTGGGCTTAAGCTCAATAAAGGCTCTTAAGAATCTGTTTCAGACGGTTTATTTCCTGCCGTATGTAACAAATACGCTGGCTGTCGGTCTGGTATTTATGATTTTGTTTAAAAAGACAGCTTATTCGGACGGACTTATCAATCTTATGATTACCTGGTTCGGCGGAAATGCAGTTGATTTTATTGACGGACCGTACTGGGCGAAAATGTTTGTATTATGCTTTTATACGATCTGGGTTGTCATGCCGTTTAAGATTCTGATTCTCACCAGTGCACTTGCATCTGTCAATGAGGACTATTACAAGGCGGCAAGAGTCGATGGCACATCAAAATTAAGAACCTTTATGAGAATCACTTTGCCGATGATTTCTCCAATGATTTTTTATCTGATTATCACAGGCTTTATCGGCGCCTTTAAAGCATACAGCGATGCGGTTGCCTTATTCGGCACGAATCTGAATGCGGCTGAAATGAATACCATTGTCGGTTACGTTTACGATATGCTGTATGGAGACAGCGGCGGCTATCCGTCTTTTGCATCTGCGGCGGCAATACTGCTGTTTGCCATTGTACTTACGATAACCTGCATCAATTTGCTGATTAGCAGGAAAAATGTGCATTATTAAGAGGTTTAATCATATGGATAACAGGGTTGATTATGCTAAAATTGAAAAGACTGCCAAAATCCGCAGAACGGTTATCAATGTAGTTACCTATACGTTTTTGGCTCTTTGGGCTGTTATGGTATTGTTTCCTTTTTACTGGATGCTTCTTACATCCGTCAAGAGCTACAGTGCGTACAACTCAGAGTATATTCCGAAATTTTTTACGTTATCACCGACGCTTAAGAATTATGTGGATGCGTTTACGGCCGTACCCCTTGCAAGGTACTTTGCGAATACGGTTCTTTTCACCGTTCTGACTACGGCAATTATGCTGGTCGTGATAACACTTGCGGCATTTGCCTTTGCCAGACTGGAATTCAGAGGGAAAAATATTGCGTTTCTTATCTTCCTCTCATTAATGATGATTCCTAATGAGCTGGTAATTATCACGAATTTTGTGACGATTACGGACTGGAACATGCGCAATACATTTCCTGGACTGATTCTGCCGTCTGTAACGTCTGTCTTTTATATTTATCTGCTGAAGGAGAACTTCGAGCAGATACCGGACAGTCTGTACTATGCGGCAAAGGTTGACGGCACATCGGATATCAGGTATCTGCTTAAGGTAATGATACCGATATCGAAGCCGACACTGATAACGATAACGATACTGAAAGTGATTGAATGCTGGAATTCTTATGTATGGCCGCGTCTGATTACGGATGATGAGAATTACTATCTTGTTTCAAACGGGATTCAGGAAATACGGGAAAATGGATTTGGACGTGAAAATATTCCGGCAATGATGGCGGCGGTGGTAGTGATTTCCGTTCCTCTCATTGTTCTGTTTCTGATATTCCGTAAGAAAATCATGGCCGGAGTGTCAAGAGGAGGGACAAAGGGATGAGCAGAATACGGAAAAGAATCATATCGATGTTCCTTCTGCTGGCAGCTGCAGCCGGAAGTGCACTCACACTTACTGCATGTCATGGGCGGGAAGGTCTGAAACCGTTTGAAATTCCGGAGGAATTTGAGCTTTCAGAGCAATATGAGATTACCTTCTGGGCAAAGAATGATACTAATAAGACACAGACAGCAATTTATGAGAAGGCAATCGCTGATTTTGAAAAGCTGTATCCGAATATTACCGTGAATTTGCGCCTGTATACGGATTACGGTAAAATCTATAATGACGTTATAACGAATATTGCAACAAATACGACGCCTAATGTCTGTATCACGTATCCGGATCATATTGCGACCTATCTGACTGGACTCAATCAGGTTGTTCCCCTTGAGGGGCTGTTTGCTGATGAAACATATGGGCTTGGCGGAAGTGAGGTCAGATTTGATTCTCCCACACAGGAGGAAATCATTCCGCAGTTTCTTGAGGAATGTTCCTTTGGCGGGCATTATTATGCTGTTCCTTATATGCGCTCAACAGAAAGCTGCTACGTCAATAAGACATACGTTGAGGCTCTGGGCTATACTTTGCCTGAGACTCTTACGTGGGATTTTATCTGGGAGGTCTCTGAGGTAGCCATGGCAAAGGATGCGGACGGGAATTTTCTGATTAACGGTCAGAAGGTCATGATTCCTTTTATTTATAAATCCACGGATAATATGATGATTCAGATGCTTAAGCAGAAGGGGGCAGGGTATTCGACAGACAGCGGAGAGCTGCTGCTTTTTAATGATACCACAAAGGATTTGCTGTATACGGTTGCAGAGCATGCAAAGAGCGGAGCCTTCTCTACCTTTAAGATTTCAAGCTATCCCGCCAATTTCCTGAATGCCGGTCAGTGTATCTTCGCGATAGATTCTACAGCGGGTGCAACCTGGATGGGAACGAATGCACCGCTCTCTGATATCAGCAGGGACAAAATTGTGGAGTTTGAAACGGAAGTGATGGAAATTCCTCAGTTTGACCCGGACAATCCACAGATGATATCGCAGGGACCGTCCGTCTGCATTTTCAACAAAGAGAATCCGCAGGAGGTGCTGGCATCCTGGCTGTTTGTCCAGTATCTGCTGACGAATGAGGTTCAGATTGCTTATTCGAAAACAGAAGGGTATGTGCCTGTGACCTTAAAAGCGCAGGAATCAGCGGAATATCAGGATTATCTGCTAAGATGCGGCGAAGATAATGCTGCATATTACGAAGTTAAAATCAAAGCGGCAAAGCTGCTGCTGGATCATATTTCGAATACCTTTGTCACACCGGTGTTTAACGGCTCATCATCCCTTCGCGATGCGGCAGGGCAGCTTATTGAAAATACAGTAAAATCGGTCAGAAGGGGTCAGACGATTGACGATGCTTACATGGAGAAGCTTTACAGTGATACTATCTCTCTGTATCGTTTAGACCAGTTAAACAGCCAGACCGGCTCGCTCTCTTCCGGTAAGGCTGAGCTGGGAAAACTGCCCAAAACATCAGTTATACTGCTGTCATCACTCGCAGGAGCATGGGTACTGATGATTCTGTATGTCACCTGGCAGATGATAAAAAAGAAAAGAAATCCTCAATAATACTATTGATTTTCTACTGATTTTGAGTATAATTAGCTTGATACAGTTTTAACATTATTAAAAAGAAGCGAAAGAGGAGAGAAAAATGAAAAAATTTACAACATTGCTTTTGACCTTTGTACTGGCACTTGCATGTGTAAGCTGTGGTTCTAAAGACGGAAACACAAAGGATGCTGCAGATGTAAAATCTGAGGGTGTTATGACCTATGCAGAATATGCAGCAGCAGCCCTTGATACAGAGGTTGTGGTTGAGACTTATGTTCAGGCAAAGCAGTCCTGGTGGGACAATAAGGCTACTGTCTATACCCAGGATAAGGATGGTGCTTACTTCCTGTACAACATGGCATGCTCCGAGGAGGATTATGCGAAGCTGACAGCCGGAACAAAAATCAAGGTTACCGGATATAAGTCTGAATGGGCAGGCGAGGTTGAGATTACTGATGCAACATTTGAGATTATGAATGGAAGCTATATTGCCGCAGCAGAGGATGTGACAGCACTTCTTGGCTCTGCTGATCTGATTAACAGCCAGAACAAGTTTGTAGCATTTAAGGGCATGACAGTTGAAGCTGCCGGTAAGGACGCCAATGGCAAGGATGTGGCATTCCTGTACAGCTGGGATGGTTCCGGACAGGATGGCGATGACTTGTATTTTAATGCTTCTGTAAATGGTCAGACCTATACCTTTACGGTTGAATCCTATCTGTGTGACAATACTACAGATGTTTATGCTGCAGTAAAGGCTTTGAATATCGGTGATAAGATTGATATGGAAGGCTTCCTGTATTGGTATGAGGGCGTCAACCCACATATTACGTCTGTAACAGCAGCAAAATAAGGATATACAAAGACAGATATATAAAATAGCATCACCCGGGATGTCAGATATTGTCTGATATTCCGGGTGTTTATGTATACTTTTATGATGTTGGTTTTCGTAACGGGCAGTCTGACATGCAGATTTTATTTTTCAGGACATTCAGTCCGCAATCCTCTAAGTAATCCTGCAGAATCGGAAGGGACTGGGACGAGGTTGGACCGATGATGATTTCACCGACCAAATCTGACAGATGCATATTCAGCTTACCGCACATTCTGTTCAAATCGAGAGGGTAATACTTCTTAATTCTGTCCATGGATACATGATATTTGGGCTCTACTGCAAATTCATTTGAAATAAAGGGAGAGACGACTAACCTGGATTCCTTTTCACTGGCAAAGGACGGATGCTTGAAGGCGGCTGACTGTACCCAGGCATCATTCATCAGAGTTTGTAATTGTGGCAGGCTCTCTGAAAAGTCCGTTGTTTCCCTGATTAGCTGATAAAACTCATCCACAAGGCGGTGCTCCCGCATATCCTCCTGATAATACACTTCCTGCAGGGACACAGCTCCGCCAATCATTTTCTGCATAAGCTCCTCGTGGAAGGCAATGCATACACCCCGGCCGAAATGACCGTATCGTTCCCACTGAGCGGCATCATCCCTGTATTTTGAAAAGCATGCTGCATAGGCGGAATAATGAAATTCTTCTTCCAGCTCTTTCTGAAAAAAGCTTTTTATCTCGCGAATTTTCCCGCCCTCACCGTTCAGATTTAATTTTTCAATGACTGCCGTACAGATGCCATTCATAAATAGTCTCATTTCTGAGGCATCATTCATGTTGAGTATATTATTCAGCCGTAGTTCTGCGCACCGGATAATTCCGTCAAAAGCAGCAAAGTCAGTATAGTGGTATAGCATAGGCTACCTCCGTTTATCAGATGTAAAATTTGTTCCATCCTTATTGTAGTACAAATTTAACGAAAATGGAAGCGGACAAATATGTATAGTTAGAATTGACAATGCGCAGTATTCATATTATAATTATATGAATACTATGTAACGGGAATTGTTATAAAGATTAAGAGGAAGAGGTATTGGATGATATGCTGAATCAGTTTTCAAGAACAGAACTGCTTTTTGGAAGAGAAGCCATGGAGCGATTAAGTAAATGCCGTGTTGCAGTGTTTGGAATAGGAGGTGTGGGAGGATATGTATGTGAAGCTCTTGTCAGAAGCGGCATCGGTGCGTTTGATTTGATAGATGATGATAAAGTATGTCTTACCAATTTAAACCGTCAGATTATCGCTACAAGAAAGACTGTCGGGCAGTATAAAGCAGAAGTGATGAAAGAGCGTATTTTGGAAATAAATCCGGAGGCAGATGTCAGAATTCATAAATGCTTTTTCCTGCCGGAGAATTCAGATGATTTTTCCTTTGAGGAATATGATTATATAGTAGATGCTGTAGATACAGTAACAGCTAAAATTGAATTGGTTATGAAAGCACAGGAAAAGAATGTTCCCATTATAAGCTGTATGGGGGCCGGAAATAAAATAGACGGCAGCCTGTTCAGGGTAGCTGATATATATAAAACAAAGGTCTGCCCGTTAGCAAAGGTTATGCGGCGTGAATTAAAAAAGCGGGGCGTAAGAAAGCTCAAGGTCGTTTACTCGGAAGAAAAACCGATTCGTCCTATTGAAGATATGGCAATCAGCTGCAGAACACAGTGCATTTGCCCTCCCGGTGCGGAGCATAAATGCACGGAGCGGCGAGATATACCGGGAAGTACGGCGTTTGTCCCATCAATAGCAGGTCTTATTATTGCTGGTGAGGTTGTAAAAGACATGGTGCAGGATTATATGAAGAGGTAGTTGCATATGTGTGAAAGTCCCATTGGATAGAGCAAATCTGTCTGATGGGATTTTAAAATTTCAAAATAGTATTATTGCGAAGTTGGACAGAATGGCATATAATATTTATCAGAGTAGCAATGTGGTGCAGTAAAGCAATAAGGAAAGGAAGAAAGCGATGAGAGAACAAAGGAGCAAATCGTTGATATATACAAATGAAAAATGTCAGGGGTGCAACCGCTGTATTTCTGTCTGTCCGGTTTTAACGTCAAACTATTCTGTGAAAACAGAGGAAGGTCAGAGAATTGAAGTACACGGAGAAAACTGCATTAGCTGTGGAGCGTGCTTTGATGCCTGTGAGCATCAGGCGAGAAGCTTTTATGATGATACGGAACAGTTCTTTGAGGATTTGAAAAGAGGGGAAAGGATTTCCGTTTTGCTGGCTCCTGCTTTTATCGCAAATTATCCGGGAGAATATGCGTCAGTGCTTGGAGGCTTGAAAGCGCTTGGAGTAAATCATATTATCAGCGTCAGCTTTGGCGCGGATATTACAACATGGGGATATATCAATTATATTGCCAAACATAAATTTGAAGGCGGAATTTCCCAGCCTTGTCCGGCTATCGTGAACTATATTGAGCATTATACGCCTGAGCTGATTCCTTATCTGATTCCGGTACAAAGCCCTTTGATGTGTACCGCGATTTATGCACGAAAATATATGAAAATCACAGATAAGCTGGCATTTATCAGCCCGTGTATTGCCAAAAAATCAGAAATCAGTGATCCGAATACATATGGCTATGTATCATATAATCTGACATTTGAGCATTTTATGAAATATGTAAGAGAGAATAATATCAATGGCAGGGATGTCAGTGATGAAATCGAATACGGGCTGGGTTCTATTTATCCGATGCCGGGAGGACTGAAGGAAAATGTATACTGGTTCTGCGGAGAGGAGGCTTTCATCCGTCAGGTAGAAGGAGAAAAGCATGCATACGAATTTTTGCAGGACTATAAGAAAAGAGTGCAGAGCGGGGCGCAGCTTCCTTTTATGGTAGATATTCTGAACTGTGATCAGGGATGTATATACGGAACCGGAGTGGAACCAGAGAAGCTTGTTTCAGAGAATACGTACTATCATTTGCAGGAAATTAAGAAGAAATCTAAGAAAAATCATGCCTTTTCTCCATTTTCCAAGCATCTTTCGAGAAAACAGAGACTGCGGCTGCTCAATATGAAGTTTGCAAAGCTGGATTTGTCAGATTTTATGCGAAGCTATACGGACAAATCAAATACGGTTTCGGTTCGTATGCCGGGTCAGGCAGATTTGGAAAAGATATTTACGCATATGAAGAAGATAACCAAGGCGGACAGGACTGTCAACTGCGGAGCCTGCGGTTACAACAGCTGCCGGGAAATGGCTGCTGCAATCTACAATGGCTGTAATACACCGGAAAATTGTATCCATTATATCAAGAATGAGATACAGATGTTTTCAGGCAGACTGGAAGAACAAAATCAGAAAATTATAAACAAAAATGAGGAGATTTCCCGCTTTATAAGAGAAGATTTTGAAACGCTGAACTGCTCGCTTGAGGAGATGCTTCGCGGTAATAATATTAATGCGGAGGAAAGCAGTGCTATCAGCAGTACTATGGTAAGAATTTCCGAGTTTTGCGATACGCTGAATACATCTTTTGAGCAGATGGAAACGGTGCTTCGTAATCTGAAAAAAAATAATGTGAATGCTACCAAAATTGCAAACCAGACACATCTCCTTTCCTTAAATGCTGCAGTTGAGGCTTCCAGAAGCGGAGAGGCGGGCAGGGGCTTTGCCGTAGTAGCAGACGAAATCCAGAGCTTGTCGCAGGAAAGCAGAGCTATGGCAGATGACAGTGATTTGAATCAGACTGAGATTGTGAACGCAGTTAAAATGCTGCGGGAGGAAACCGTTCAGCTGACACATGCGATAGCGGACATCAACGACAGGCTTACGAATCTTGCAGCAAGCTCAGAGGAAATTGTAGCGGAAGCAGATGTTGTAAAGGGAATTTCAGATAGTGTGAAAAATAAACTGGAGGAATTGAATCATAAAGGAGAAAGCTTTTAAGAAAGAATGATAATATTCGACATTCGCAAAGCTAATAAAAAACATTGGCAGTCCTGATATTATGGGGTATAGTAAGTGTATCACAATACAGACATCCTAAACATTCAGGAGGAAATTATGGAGACACTGAGATTTGGTTTTAAATACTTCAAGAAAAACATGCCGATGGCAATACTGGCAGAGCTGTGCAGCTTTTTGGGAATCTATGCCGAGCTTCTGCTTCCGCTTTTGTCAGGAATGCTGATTGACTTCGTGATACAGAAGGGGAAGGTCACGGAGGAAAGCGGCGGAATATTCCATTTTCTCCTGACAGGCAAGTATGGTGCCGTACACAGTATGCAGTTGTTTTTTTCCATTGCAGCGCTTTACACGGTTATGATTATCCTGCGAATCGTATTGATATATGTGCGTGATCTGATGCAGGAGTGGGTAGGATTAAAGCTGGAAACCGAACTTCGCTATGCGACCTATGGCAAACTGATGGAATTAGATTCAGAAACAATTGCTGCTTACAACTCGGGCGAGCTGTTACAGATATTAAACAGCGATACGATTATGTTTAAGGAGCTGTTTGCACATAGGATTCCATATTTTGGTGATGCGATATTCAGCCTGCTTACAACATTGCTGCTGATTTCCAGTATCAATCTTTCTTTTCTCATTATTCCTTTGATACTTATGCCATTTTTAGTTGTAACAGTTTTGAATTTCAAGAAAAAAGCGCGTGCTAATTTCAAAGAAATTCGAAAAAAAAGTGCTGAGATGAACCTGACTACACAGGAAAATATCGCGGCAGTGCGAATTGTCCGTTCTTTTACAAATGAAGAGCTGGAAAAGGAAAAATTCGGTACGGCAAATACGAATTTTCTCAATGCAAGGCTGAAGCAGATTTGGTTATCTTCTAAATTTGACCTAACCTTTAATTCAATTAAGCAGATTGCCTATATCGGCACAATCATCATCGGTGCCGTCCTTGTCATGAAGGGGTATATGACGGTAGGATATATTCTTGCTTCATCCACATATGTTATGAGGATTATGAATAACATTACTGGTATTAACAATCATATCTTCAATATGCAGCAGCAGACTATCGCAGGTCTTGAGCTGAAGAGATTTATGGAGAAGAGCAGTAATATTCCTGATAATAGGGAACCGAACCTTCACTGTGATACACCGGATATTGAGCTTAAGGGCGTTGGGCTTACGATTGACGGACAGGCTATTTTAAAGAATATTAATCTCAGTATTCCATATGGCAAAAAAATTGGTATTGTGGGAGAGACTGGTTCCGGAAAGAGTATTCTTCTTAAAACACTGGTGCGTATTCGTGATATTACGGATGGAACAATCACGATTGACGGACATGATATTAAAGATTTCAGTCTGGAGAAGCTGCGGAATATGTATTCCTATGTATTTCAGGATGTATTCCTGTTTTCCAATACGATAGAGTCAAATATCGCATACAGCAGACCGGATATCGATGAACGTATGGTGACAAAAGCGGCAACGCACGCCCAGGCGGATAAATTTATCGATGCCCTGGCTGACAGGTATAAGACAATCGTAGGAGAGAGGGGGCTGGGTATTTCAGGAGGTCAGAAGCAGAGAGTATCGATTGCCAGAGCATTCCATAAAAATGCGCCAATTTTTATTCTGGATGATTCGACCAGTGCCCTGGATGTAAATACGGAACGGGTTCTGTTAAAGGACATCCATGATAATTTTTCTGAAAAGACCGTGATAATTACTGCCCATAGATTCTCTTCTGTTGTAGACTGTGATGAAATTCTATATATGCGGGATGGCGAGATTACAGAGCGGGGAACCTTTAAGGAACTCATGGAGCTTGGCGGCAGCTTTGCCCACGTGTATCATGTGCAGCAGGAGCAGCAGGCGGGCATGATAGATGAAGACAGACTTGAGAAAACCGGAGGTAGGAGCAATGGCTAGAAGAAATACCTTTTTTGAAGATGAAAAAATCGAAAAAAAGATTGATATAAAGCAATTGGGCAGAACTTTAAAATATATCCTCCCATATAAAAAGATTCTCTTTCTGGTTAGCTGCATGATGCTGATTGCGGCAGTTGTATCTTTGCTTCCTCCGAGACTTTTAAAGCTGATTGTCGATGAGGTGGTGGTAAATAAAGATTATCGTGAATTGGTTCTGGTAGGCAGCGGGTTAGTCCTTTTATCGGCCGTAGAAATCATTTCCACATTTATACAGGCAAGAAGTATGGGAAAAATGGGACTTAACATTATATCCCGTATTCGAACAGATATTTTTAACATACTGAAGCAATTATCGTTTGAATATTTTGATAACCGCCCGGATGGAAAAATAGTAGTGCGTGTGACGGAATATATCAATGGACTGGCAGATTTCTTTTCCAATTATGTTATGATGTTTGCAATCTACATTGTAAAAATCGTGGTAGTTACAGTATTTATGCTGTCTCTCAGCCCTGTGCTGACGTTGATTGTGTTTGCAACTGTGATTCCCATGCTGACCATTGTGTTTATGCTGCGTTCTGCCCTGCGTAAAATGTATACGGCACACCGTTTCAAGAACTCCAACCGTACCGCCTTCCTGGTAGAGTCTATCATGGGGGAACAGATTGTTAAGAACTACAATCGTATTGAAATCAATAAAAATGTATATAAGCAGATTCACGAGGAAAGCATGAATATGTGGTGGACAATTGTAAAGCGTTCCCGCTTAAATCATCCGGTTGTCCAGATTTTCTGGCATGCAGGAACCTTATGTATCTATGGTGTGGCTCTGGCAATGATTTTAAGCGGCAATGATTTGATTACTGCGGGCGTTGTCATTACCTTTACTACATATATGAGCTCCTTTCAGGATCCGCTTTCTCAGATATCAAACATTATTCAGGAGCTGGCTCAGGTGAGCTCTAATCTGGAGCAGGTATTTGATACCATTGATTATCCGCTGGATATCAAGGATAAAGAGAATGCTGTCACATTGAAGGATGTGAAAGGAAATGTAGATTTTAATGATGTAACCTTTGCCTATGAGGAGGGTACCAATATTCTGGAGCATTTTGATCTTCATGTAAGGCAGGGCGAGACAATAGCTCTTGTAGGTCCTACAGGCGCCGGAAAAACAACGATTATTAACATGCTGACCAGATTTTATGATGTAAAAGATGGAAGCGTGGCTATTGACGGAATTGACGTGAGAGATGCAACCATCTATTCCTTACGAAAAGAAGTCGGTGTCTTAATGCAGGATCCTTTTATTTTCAAGGGAACGGTACTGGACAACATCCGTTATGGAAAATGGGACGCTACGGATGAGGAATGTATCGCTGCGGCAAAGATGATTTTTGCAGACAAGTTTATCCAGAAATTAAAAGGCGGCTACAATCATGTTCTCGAGGAGCGTGGAAGCGGATTGTCTGCCGGTGAGAAACAGCTCATCAGCTTTGCAAGAATCGTTCTTAAGAATCCGTCTGTCATTATCCTGGATGAGGCAACCAGCGCTATTGATACCGAGACAGAATTGCTGATTCAGCAGGCACTGGATATTTTGCTCAAGGGTAAAACAGCGTTTATCGTTGCACATCGTTTATCTACGATTCGAAATGCTGACTGTATTCTGTATATCAGCAATAAAGGCATCGCCGAGCAGGGTACGCATGAAGAGTTGATGGCAAAAAAGGGATTATACTACGAGCTGGCGCGATGAGGGTGTGCTGCCGGGGGATGAAATAGCATGATTAGCATCCTTCTTTGATAGCAAGGGATATTTAGCATAATTTTACAATGATGGGATTGAAAAGTATTTCATTTCAGAGTAGAATAGGAAATAAGGACAGGGGGGATGGGAATGAAAATGTTAAGATTACGCTATAGTTTAATAATAATTTTGGTGCTTGCTTTATGCGTAATATCTCATCCATCTGCGGATGAGCCGGATACCATTCGTGTTGGCTACATGGAGGATTCTTCCTTTATTAAACAATATACGAACGGACAATATTATGGCTATGGAGTGGAATACCTGGAACAGATAGCGGAGTATACCGGCTGGGAATATGAGTTTGTGCAAAACAGCTTTGCCGGACTCTGTGAGATGCTGGAGCGCGGAGAGATAGATTTGGTCTGTGTGATGCAGAAAACGGAGGAGAGAGAGGAAAAGTATCTGTATTCTGACTATCAGGCAGGATGGGAATACGCGTCTCTTTATGTATCTGAGGAGTATCCGGTGGATTATGAGGATTTTACGGCATTTGACGGGATGCGTATTGGATTTTTGAATGGTTTCCAGTCGAATGAAGATTTCAGAATATATGCAGAGCAGAATGGATTTTCCTATGAAGCATTCTATTACGAGGTGTCGGAGGAGATGGATGCGGCATTCGCAGCAGGAGAATTGGATGCAATTACCCGCAGCAGTCTGTTGATGGATACGGGCTGCAGGCTTGTATCCAGGTACTCGGCCGAACCATTCTATTTTGCTACAGGCAAAAGGAATGGTTCTTTGATGAAGGAATTGAATCATGCACTTAAGAAAATTAGACTGCGAAATCCAAATTATGAAGAAGAACTGCAGGAAAGATATTATCCGAATATTGTGACGGATATATTATCATTGGCGGAAAAGGAGTACATAAAGACAGCACCGGTGCTGCGCGTGGGCTATTGTGATGGACTTGGTCCTGTATCATACAGACAGGATGGACAGATGATGGGAGTGTCGGCGGAGGTATTTGAGCGTATTGCGGCTAAGACAGGGCTGCGCTTTGAATTTGTAGAATATGCGACTCCTTATGAAGCACTGACGGCAGTTGTAAATGGGAAAGCAGATATGATGTCATCCATTGAAACCCGCAATCTGCAGGCAGGAAGTGTATGGATGACAGAACCCTATTTTGAAGTGCCGCTGGTGCTGGTTGTAAATAACGAAACTGATATGACGGGAACTATTCGTATTGCACTGCGCGGTTCTGATGGGGATTTGGAAAATTATCTGGCAGATGCTTTTTCTGATTATGAGCTGATTTATTATACGACACCAGAGGAATGTCTTGATGCAGTGGTGGACGGTAATGCAGAGTTTGCACTGGAAAACAGCTTTCTGGTGTCTGCTCTTATGGGCAGGAGGGCTTATAGCAGATTGTCTGTGAATACGATAGCGGATTATAGTACCCGGATATGCATTGGTATCAATCAGGAGGAGAATCCGCTGCTTCTGAGTATTCTGAATAAAACGATAACTGGCATTACGAATACAGAAAGAACTCAGATGGTTGCGCAGGCGTTGGCAAAGAAAAAAGTAGAACTGTCTGTTGCTGAAATAATCAGAGAGAATCTGGATAAAATTATTATAGCGGTTTTGATTATTATCGTGGTCATAATGGCAATAGGAAGAGTTCAGAAGCGCAAGCGTGAGCATGAGCTGGAGATGCTGGCATATTATGACGATTTGACGGGACTCAGGAAACAGGAAAAGTTTCTGATTGATCTGGAAAAAATATTAAAGGATAATCCAAATAAAAACTATGCACTGGTATATCTGGATATAGAGCGGTTCCGTTATCTGAATAGTGTGCTTGGATATGTAAAAAGTAATGAACTCATTAAAGAATTCAGCAGTATATTAAACGGTTCTCTGGGGCAGAAAGAGATTTCCGGACGGCTGTATGCAGATGATTTTATTGTTTTGTATGAATATACAAATCAAGATCAGATTTTGCAGCGGTTGCAGGAAATGCGGTTCGAGCTGCGTACTGCTGCGATTCGCATGGAGGTATATTATAAGGTTAATGTCCAGTCAGGTGTTTATCTGATTGAGGACAAGACAGAAAAATATGAAGAGATGGTTTATCGTGCTTCGCTGGCAAAGCAGATGTGTGCAGGCGGAACGGAAACGTACTTTTTTGATGAATATCTGGAGAAGAAGCTGCATAAGGAATTAGAGATAGAGAGTATTATGGAGGAAGCACTCGATGATGAGGAGTTCCATGCATTTTATCAGCCGAAGTATTCTGTGAACGGCGAGAAGCTTGTAGGTGCGGAAGCACTGGTGCGGTGGATTCGTCCGGATGGCAGCATGATATATCCGAATGATTTTATTCCACTATTTGAGAAAAATGGATTTATTCTTCAGCTGGACTATTATATGTACAGACAGGTGCTGCGTTTTCTGCGTGAGCGGCTGGACAGACAGGAGCCGGTGGTGCGGATTTCGGTAAATCTTTCCAGACTGCATAACGGTGACAGCCATATGGGGGAGAAGCTTGTCAGTATGGCAGAGGAATATCAGATTCCGCCAGAATTGATTGAGTTTGAACTGACAGAAAGTGCCTTTACCGATCATGCGGATAATATTCTGGATCAGTTGAGTATTCTCAGGGAAAAAGGATTTGCTGTTTCTATCGATGATTTTGGAGCGGGCTATTCTTCCCTGAATCTGCTTCGGAGTGTGTCGGCTGATATTTTGAAAATTGATAAAGCATTTCTGGATGAAACGGAAGATTCGGAGAGAAGCTCGTATATCATTCGGGATATCGTGGGAATGGCAAAGGACATTCGCATGGAGGTTATTTGTGAAGGAGTGGAAACGGTGGAACAGCTTCGTTTCCTTCAGGAAATACATTGTGATTATGCGCAGGGGTATTATTTTGCGAAGCCGTTACCTGAGGAGGGATTTGTAAAAATATTAGATGAGGGGAAGTAGAATATGAATGGTGCAATGTTTCTCGGCATTATGATTCCGTTTGCCGGAACCACACTGGGTGCAGCCTGTGTGTTTTTACTTAAGAAGTCTATAAAACCGGAGGTGCAGAAGAGTCTGCTGGGGTTTGCAGCAGGTGTGATGGTGGCAGCGGGTGTATGGTCGTTATTAATACCGGCAATGGAGATGTCGGAGCGTCTGGGCAGACTGGCATTTGTGCCGGCAGCCATCGGATTTCTGGCAGGGATTGCTTTTCTTCTGGCAATTGATAAGCTGGTTCCGCATCTGCATATGGATAAAAATAAACCTGAGGGACCGCGGAGCAGATTGAATAAATCAGCCATGATGATGCTGGCGGTTACGATTCACAATATTCCCGAGGGAGCTTCTGTGGGAATTGTGCTGGCTGCAGCGGCAAACAGCGATACGCCGATTACTCTGGCAGCGGCACTGGCACTCTCTATTGGAATTGCAATTCAGAATTTCCCGGAGGGAGCAATTATATCCTTACCATTAAAGGAAGAAACGGGAAAAGGAAAAGCGTTTTTATATGGAATGCTGTCGGGAATTGTGGAGCCTGCTGCAGCAGTGCTTACAATTTTACTGTCTTCTTATATTGAGGGTATCATGCCTTATATGCTGGCTTTTGCGGCCGGTGCTATGATTTACGTAGTAGTGGAGGAATTGGTGCCTGAGGCTGCACAAGGGGAACAGTCAGATGTTGGAACGATAGGCTTTGCCATAGGCTTCGTGTTGATGATGGTTATGGACGTGACACTTGGTTAAAATTTAGGAATTATTCACATTTATTTATTATTAGAAAATGGACAAAAGACTGCTTTTTCTGTATAATGGAAGAAACTATACAGGAAGGGGCAGTCTTTTACTATGAAAGAAGTGAAACAACCAAAGAAACCGCTTTTATTTTATTATGTTATTGTTCTGATTGTAATGATGTTGTTAAATGCTCTGGTATTTCCGAGATTTATGAAACAGCAGATTGAGGAAGTGGATTACGGAACATTTTTGTCCATGCTCGATAACAAGGAAGTATCCAGGGCACAGGTGGAGACGGACTATATCTATTTCATTGACCGGAATGAGGAAGAACCGGGACTTTACATGACAGCAACCTTTGCTGATGATAAGCTGGTAGACCGTCTGTATGAGTCGGGTTGCAGCTTTGGCGAGGTGAAGGTGGAGGAGCCGTCGCCGATTATAAGCTTTTTGATGACATGGGTATTTCCGATTGTGCTGTTTGTCGTGATAGGGCAGCTTCTGAGCCGTCTTATGATGAAAAAGCTGGGAAATATGGGTGGTATGCCAACCATGCAGTTTGGTAAGAGCAATGCTAAGGTTTATGTAGAATCAAGCACGGGAATTAAGTTTAATGATGTGGCAGGAGAGGATGAAGCGAAGGAAGTACTGAAGGAAATCGTAGACTTTCTGCATAATCCAGAGAAATATAAGGAGATTGGAGCTACCATGCCGAAGGGTGCTCTGTTAGTAGGCCCTCCTGGAACCGGTAAGACGCTGCTTGCCAAAGCTGTGGCAGGTGAAGCGGAGGTACCGTTTTTCTCGATATCCGGTTCTGAATTTGTGGAGATGTTTGTCGGCATGGGTGCAGCAAAGGTACGTGATTTATTTAAGCAGGCAAATGAGAAGGCACCTTGCATTGTTTTTATAGACGAGATTGATACGATAGGTAAAAAACGTGATAATCAGGGAATGGGCGGTAATGACGAGCGTGAACAGACACTGAATCAGCTTCTGACGGAGATGGACGGTTTTGACGGTTCAAAGGGAGTTGTGATTCTCGCTGCTACGAACCGGCCGGATTCTCTTGACCCGGCGCTTTTAAGACCGGGACGCTTTGACAGAAGAGTTCCTGTAGAGCTGCCGGATCTGGCTGGAAGAGAAGCGATTCTTAAGGTACATGCGAAAAAAATAAAGCTTGGCGATAATATTGATTTTAATGCAATCGCAAGAGCTGCCTCCGGTGCTTCCGGTGCGGAGCTTGCCAACATTATCAATGAGGCGGCACTTCGCGCTGTGCGCGAGGGCAGAAAGTATGTCCTGCAGTCAGACCTGGAAGAAAGCATCGAGGTAGTCATTGCTGGGTATCAGAAGAAAAACAAGGTACTATCGGACAAGGAAAAGCTAATCGTTTCCTACCATGAAATCGGTCATGCACTGGTAGCTGCATTACAGACAAATTCCGCACCGGTTACTAAGATTACGATTATACCGAGAACATCTGGTGCACTGGGATATACCATGCAGGTGGATGAGGGAGAGCGGAATCTGATGAGTAAGGAAGAACTGGAGAATAAGATTGCTACCTTTACCGGAGGACGTTGTGCGGAGAATCTGGTATTCCATTCTATTACGACAGGCGCTTCCAATGATATTGAACAGGCAACAAAGCTGGCAAGAGCCATGATTACCCGTTATGGCATGTCGGAGGAATTTGGCATGGTGGCATTGGAAACAGTCAGCAATCAGTATCTGGGCGGAGATACGGCGCTGGCATGCTCTGAGGACACAGCAAGAGAGATTGACCGCAGGGTGATTGAGCTTGTAGATATGCAGTATAAAAAAGCAGAGAAGCTGCTTGCCGATAATATGCAGAAGCTTCACAGACTGGCGAAATATCTGTATGAGAAGGAGACAATTACCGGAGAGGAATTTATGCAGATACTGAATATGGAGGAAGCTGCCGAAGTATAAAAAATCAGCTGAAAAAAATTAAATACTGCAACAGAAAAGGGAATCTTTTACACTATTATGATGAAACGACAAAGTGAAAGGTTCCCTTTTTAAAAAGGGAAGAGAGGAGGAAGGTATATGAAGAAAGCAAAGAGATATGTAGTGGGATTGTGTGCGGCGCTGACGATGCTGGTGCTTACCGGCTGCGGAGGAAAAGCTTCCAGTGACATGGCAATTGCAGAGACGATGGCTGCCTCATCTATGCAGATGAATTCATCTATGCAGATGGATGGAAGTATCTATGAAGCGGGTGTTGAACTGGACAAGGGTGCAGGGATGACGGAAGGTGCACGGGAGGAGGAAGCTTCTTCGGAGAGCAGCACATACCGCAAGCTGATTAAGACGGTTTCTATGGATGTAGAGACAGAAGAATTTGACAATATGATGACGAATCTTAAGAACCGTGTGGAAGAGCTTAACGGGTACATAGAAAGCTCCAGCGTAAGAGGGAATTCGCGCTATAATGAAAACCGCTATGCAGATATGACAATCCGCATTCCACAGGATAAGCTGGACTATTTTGTGAATGAGGTGGCGGAAATATCGAATATCACCTGGAAATCTGAGAATGTAGAGGATATCACACTGACTTATGTGGATATTGAGAGCCGGAAGAAGGCGCTGGAGATAGAGCAGGAAAGATTGCTGTCATTGCTTGAGAAAGCAGAGAGCGTAGAGGACATCATTAGTATAGAGAGCCGTCTGTCAGAGGTGCGCTACGAGCTGCAGTCCTATGCTTCTCAGCTTCTGGTTTATGACAATCAGGTCAACTACAGTACCGTTTACCTGAACATCAGTGAAGTGAAGCGCCTGACACCGCAGGAAGAACCAACGGTATGGAACAGAATCGCAATCGGCTTTACTGATAATCTGGGCGGAGTTGCAAGGCTCATAGAAAATATCTTTGTCGGTGTGATTGTGCTGATACCATACTGGGGACTGTGGGTAATTGTAGTAGTGGTACTTATCGGAGTGTGCAAGGGAATCTCTGCTGCGCAGAAAAAGAAGAGAGAAAAGAAGGAGAAGAAAGATTAGGAAGGATAAAGAAAAAACTGTCGTATGCGAAAAGCTACGACAGTTTTTTTCATGCACCCGGGGAGGATCGAACTCCCATTTGCAGCTCCGGAGGCTACCGCTCTATCCATTGGGCTACGGGTGCTTACAGCATATAATGATAGCATAAATGTTCGGAAAAGTCCAGCAAAAAAAAGAAATGATTGCCGGAAAAGAAGTTCTATATTATAATAGTAGTACTATACTGTATGTGGAGGAAAGAAAAAACTATGTCAGAGAAAAAAATACCATACAAGATTTACCTGGAAGAGAGCGAGATGCCAAAGCAGTGGTATAATGTCCGTGCGGATATGAAGAACAAGCCGGCACCGCTTTTGAATCCGGCAACCTTAAAGCCGATGCAGTTTGAGGATCTGCGTCCGGTGTTCTGTGATGAGCTGATTAAGCAGGAGCTGGATGATACAACGCCGTATTTTGATATACCGGAAGAGATTCTGGACTTTTATAAGATGTATCGTCCGGCACCTCTGGTTCGTGCATATTTTCTCGAAAAGGCGCTCGATACACCGGCGAAGATTTATTACAAGTTCGAGGGAAATAATACATCAGGAAGCCATAAGCTGAATTCTGCGATTGCGCAGGCATATTATGCAAAGAAGCAGGGCTTAAAGGGTGTAACCACAGAGACAGGAGCAGGACAGTGGGGAACAGCACTTTCTATGGCGTGCTCTTATTTTGGACTGGACTGTGAGGTATATATGGTAAAGGTTTCCTATGAGCAGAAGCCGTTCCGCCGTGAGGTGATGAGAACCTATGGTGCTTCTGTCACACCGTCACCGTCGGACAAGACTGCTGTGGGAAGAAAGATTTTACAGGAGTTTCCGGGAACAACGGGAAGTCTCGGCTGCGCAATTTCCGAGGCAGTAGAGGCAGCCACTTCCAAGGAAGGATATCGCTATGTACTCGGTTCCGTTCTTAATCAGGTGCTTCTTCACCAGACTGTTATCGGACTGGAAACCAAGGCAGCTTTGGATAAATATGATATTAAGCCGGATATCATTATCGGCTGTGCGGGAGGCGGCTCCAATCTGGGCGGACTGATTTCTCCGTTTGTAGGCGAGATGCTCAGAGGTGAGGCTGATTATAGAATTATCGCGGTAGAACCGGCATCCTGCCCGAGCCTTACCAGAGGAAAATATGTTTATGATTTCTGTGATACCGGAATGGTATGTCCGTTAGCGAAGATGTATACACTTGGAAATGGCTTTATTCCGTCTGCAAACCATGCGGGAGGACTGCGTTATCACGGCATGAGCTCGATTCTGTCCCAGTTATATGATGACGGGCTGATGGAGGCTGTATCGGTAGAGCAGACAGCAGTATTCGATGCGGCAAAACAGTTTGCAAGAGTAGAGGGAACGCTGCCTGCACCGGAGAGCAGCCATGCAATTCGCGTTGCGATTGATGAGGCTCTCAAGTGCAAGGAGACAGGCGAGGAGAAGACGATTGTATTCGGGCTTACAGGAACAGGATATTTTGATATGGTTGCTTATCAAAAATATAATGACGGTGTGATGAGTGATTATATTCCGACAGAGGAGGATCTTGCGAAGGGCTTTGCAACAATTCCGAAGCTGCCGGGGATTCAGTAAGCAGATTGTGATGTTACCATTGCAAGAAACTGTTCGGCTGCGCAGGACAACGGTGTGCGGGAGGAACAGGCAAAGCCGATTTCTCTGCGGTGAATAGGGATATTAAGCGGAACCTCTCTGAGTGTTCCGCTTTTTAACTCGTCTGTGACAAAATTCTTGATAACACAGGCGATACCAAGACCGATTTTCGCAAAGTCAATCAGTAGATCCATCGTGGTAATCTCTAAGAGATGCTTCGGCTGGATATGGTTGGCAGACAGGTAATCGTCGATATACTGCCTTGTCATATTTTCTTTATCAAGAAGCAGAATCGTGGCGGTATCAAACAGAGAGCCTTCTGTATCAGGATGTAAAAGCTTCAGATTGTCCAGATAGGTCTGCGTGGCGACGAAGATATCCTCGATTTCTACCAGGGTCAGGAAGGAAATATTCTTTTCAGAAAGAGGGCGCCCAATCAGGCCGATATCGATAGAACCTTCTTCCAGAAGCTTCAGTGTCTGGTTGGTCGACTGGCAGAAGATGCTGATACGGATATGCGGGTATTGATGGATGAAGGACTGCAGATAGGGCATCAGCAGATGCTTGCAGAGAGTGGTGCTGACGCCGATGCGGATGTGCCCCATATCCAGATTGCGCATCCGGGAAAGCTGCTGTTCGCCGGCAGATAAGGACTGCATGGCAGCTTCAACGCTGCGGAACAGAACCTCTCCTTCAGGGGTCAGTAAGACCCCACGTTTGGTGCGAAAAAACAATGCTGTACCGATATTTTCTTCAAGCTTCTGAATGGCTTTTGATACGGCGGGCTGGCTGATAAAAAGTACACTGGCAGCCCGGGATATATTTTTTTCTCTGGCAACTGTATAGAAAATGTGGTAGTATGATAAATTATCTTCCATCATGGCAATATCCTTTCATAACTAAAAGTTATAATAAACATTCATTATATATATTAGTATTATAGTAAAAGCTGTGTTATAATGTCAATAGTTACAGAACAACAGGAGTGTTGAGAAAATAAAGGAGGAAACAGATATGGGAATGACAATGACCCAGAAGATACTGGCAGCTCATGCAGGACTTGCCGAGGTAAAGGCAGGACAGCTGATTGAGGCCAATCTGGATTTAGTATTAGGAAATGATATTACTTCACCGGTAGCGATTCATGAGATGGAGAAGATGAAGGTGCAGACTGTATTTGACAAGGATAAGATTGCACTTGTTCCGGATCATTTCGTACCGAACAAGGATATCAAGTCTGCAGAGCACTGCCAGTGTGTAAGACAGTTTGCAAAGAAAAATGAGATTACGAATTATTTTGAAGTAGGAGAAATGGGCATTGAGCACGCATTATTACCGGAGAAAGGTCTGGTTGTAGCAGGTGATGTCGTAATCGGAGCTGATTCTCATACCTGTACCTACGGTGCGTTAGGTGCATTTTCCACTGGCGTGGGAAGCACTGATATGGCAGCCGGTATGGCAACAGGCAAGGCATGGTTCAAGGTGCCTTCCGCCATTAAGTTTGTCCTCACAGGCAAGCCTGCAAAATGGGTAAGCGGCAAGGATATTATCTTACATATCATCGGCATGATAGGTGTGGATGGTGCATTATACAAATCTATGGAGTTTACCGGGGACGGCATCGCCAACCTGTCCATGGATGACCGTTTTACGATTGCAAATATGGCGATTGAGGCAGGCGGAAAGAACGGTATCTTCCCGGTTGATGAACTGGCAAAGGAATATATGAAGGAGCATTCCGTGAAGGAATTCAAGGTATATGAGGCAGACGAGGATGCTGAGTATGAGCAGGTAATCACGATTGACCTTGCTTCTTTAAAGCCTACGGTGGCATTCCCGCATCTTCCTGAGAATACACATACGATTGACGAGGTGGGTGATATTGCAATCGACCAGGTGGTGATTGGTTCCTGTACAAATGGACGTATCGATGACCTGCGTGTAGCTGCAAAGATACTTGAGGGCAGAAAGGTGAAGAAGGGACTTCGTGTCATTATCATCCCTGCCACCCAGAAGATTTATCTGCAGGCAATGGAGGAAGGTCTGATTAAGACCTTTATCGAGGCGGGAGCTGTTGTCAGCACACCGACCTGCGGACCGTGCCTTGGCGGTTATATGGGTATTCTGGCAGCAGGTGAGCGCTGTGTATCTACCACAAACCGTAACTTTGTAGGACGTATGGGACATATCGATTCTGAAATCTATCTGGCAAGCCCGGCAGTGGCAGCAGCAAGCGCTGTTACCGGAAAGATTTCCTGCCCATGCGAGCTTGGATTATAGGAGGAAGAACTGATGAAAGCAAGTGGAAGAGTATTCAAATATGGTGACAATGTAGATACAGACGTAATTATTCCGGCAAGATACCTGAATTCCTCTGACCCGGCAGAGCTGGCAAAGCACTGCATGGAGGATATTGATAAGGATTTTGTGGGTAAGGTGCAGAAGGGTGACATTATCGTGGCTGACAAAAATTTCGGCTGCGGCTCCTCCAGAGAGCATGCACCAATCGCAATTAAGGCAGCAGGCGTAAGCTGTGTTATCGCAGAGACATTTGCTAGAATCTTCTACCGCAATGCCATCAATATCGGTCTGCCGATTATTGAGTGCCCGGAGGCTTCGAAGGGAATTGAAGCAGGAGATCAGGTAGAGATTGATTTTGACAGCGGTATCATCTACAATAAGACGAAAAACACTCAGTTCCAGGGTCAGGCATTTCCGGAATTTATGCAGTAGATTATCAAGGCAGAGGGTCTTGTAAATTATATCAATTCCAGAGAAAATTAAAAACAGTCAGAAAAGAAACTGCCACAAAATGAAAGCATTCGTTTTGTGGCAGAATTTTCTTTCTGGACTGTTAGTCAAGTAATTCTTTAATTGTGATGTCGTTTCTGGTTGCAAGATCAACAAATGCAGAGCCAACCTGTACTAGCGGACGCGAGAGATTGTATTTGTTAATCAGAACAATCTGAGCGTGTTCTCCGGTACTTAAAAGCACATTATGCTGAACAAAGTTGTTAGAAATTTTAGAAATAAAGGTCATTAGCATCTGTGGATCCAGTTTATAATGTCCGTGCTCTTCCAGTTCTTTCAATACATCAAAGGCTGACATGGATGCTCTGTTTTTTTCCTTCATTGTCAGGGTATCATAAATATCAGCCACAGCCATACAGCGTGAAAGACGATTAATATTGGATACGGAAACCTGCAGAGGGAAACCATGTCCATCCATCCGTTCATGGTGCGTGAGAATGGCCTGCTTTATGCGGTTATCCAGATTCTTGTCTTTAATGATGTTATAGCCGTAGATAACATGCTTTTCATAGCGGCCGCCTTCCAGTTCATCCTTAAAGGAAAAGGTCTGCATGTCTATACCGGGAATCTTGAGGATTCCGATGTCATGTAATAGAGCGGAAATCATTACCATTTCAATATCCTGCTTTTCGAAATCCATCCATTTTGCCAAAATCTGGGCAAAGAGAGCCACATTAATGGAATGTGCGTAAAGTCCTTCTGAAGTTTTCTTCATTTGCAGCAGCATGTCACAAAGATTGATATTGCTTTCTGATTTTTCTACAATGCTGTTGAGCATATTAAGAAGCGTGTTCACATCAATTTCTGTATCGTTGGAGACGATATCCATAAGGCTTTGTGCCAGAGTATTTTCTACGGTCTCAAAGCTTTTTTTAAATTCTTCCAGTTTCTTTTCATTAATTGTATGTGGTTCACCCGGAACCGGATCACCTTGAAGTGATGGAATAGGGATTTCAGTATCATATTCAACAATTACGTGATTTATGAAATGACGGGACAAAAGAGAAACAATATCTTTGGTAACAGGTGTATTTTCCGGTACGAGAACGGCACCGGAGCGGGAATATACGTTATTTTTTATTGTCATGCCTTTGCGAAGGCGATTTGTCTCAACGCGAAGATGTGCCATATGTTATGTCCTCCCTTTTTAGTAATAAATAGGCTATAAGTACTATTATAATAGATTATCAGAAAAAGGCAAGAGACTTTTATTGATATGGCAGATATAATCTGTTAAAATAGTGACAATCAAAAGGTGGAGGAATATATGGGAAAACCGGTAAAGATAATGATTGTAGAGGATGACCATGCGCTGAATAACGGCATTGCCCTGTCTCTGGGCGGTACGGATATTCAGACAGTTTTGGCATTTACGCTGGAGCAGGCAGAGAAGCTGCTTAATGAAGGAGTGGATTTAATTATACTGGACATTAACCTGCCTGATGGAAGTGGTCTGGATTTTTGCAGGAAGCTGCGGAAAACGAGTAAAGTGCCAATTATATTTTTGACTGCCAATGACATGGAAGTTGATATTGTGACTGGACTGGAAACAGGTGCGGATGACTATATTACCAAGCCGTTTTCACTAATGGTATTGCGCGCACGGGTCAATGCAGTCCTCAGAAGAAAGCTGCCTGCAGAGCAGATGTTTGAACAGGGCGGCTTTTCTTTCGATTTTGACAGGATGATATTTCTGACAGAGGGGCAGAGTGTCGGTCTCAGCAAAACAGAGCAGAAGCTTTTGAAGCTTCTGGTGCAGAACATTGGCAATACGCTTTCCAGAGAGCTTCTGATTGACCGTATTTGGTCGGATGGTGCAGAGTATGTGGAGGAGAATGCACTGTCGGTTACGGTAAGACGACTGCGGGAAAAGCTGCCCGGTGCACCGATTAAGACTGTCTATGGCATCGGCTATGTGTGGGAGAAATGAGGATACTATGTTCTGGAAAACTTCAAAAATAATGGACAGGCTGGATGAAATGCTCGAATCGGCGATAGATGGAAGCTTTGAAGAAAAGAATTTCTCAGAGAGCAGGCTTTCCAGACTGGAGGCAAAGATGTACCATTATCTGGCTTCCGGCTGCACCGCGAGAAAACAGCTTACAGCAGAAAAGGATGCCATCAAGGAACTGGTGAGTGATATTTCTCATCAGACCAAGACACCACTGGCAAATATTATTCTCTATACGCAGCTGTTAAAGGAGCAGGGGCTTGACAAGGAGAGTGGTGCTCTGGCAGCGCAGATTGAACAGCAGGCGGAAAAGCTTAATTTTTTAATTCAGGCATTAATCAAAACATCGCGGCTGGAAAACGGAATTGTAGCGCCTGTGCCAAGGAAAACGAACGTGCAGGAGCTGCTTGACGGGCTGGACTGCGCTTCACAGGCAGCAGACAGGCAGATTACCTGTGTGATTCATGATGTCAATACAGCTATGACAGCTTTTTTTGACTGTAAGTGGACGACGGAGGCTGTCTCCAATATACTGGACAATGCTGTTAAGTATACATGTCCCGGCGGCAGAGTTGAGGTATCTGCCAGAGAATATGAGATGTTTGTGTGCATTGACGTTGCAGATACGGGCATTGGAATTGCAGAAGAAGAAACAGCAAGGATATTCCAGAGATTTTACCGTTCACCCGCTGTCAGTGAGGAGAAGGGCGTGGGCATAGGTCTGTATCTGGCACGGGAGATAGTGGAGAAGCAGGACGGGTATATAAGGGTCGTATCAGAGCTGGGAAAGGGCTCGACGTTTTCTGTGTTTCTGCCAAAACAGCAGAATGTGTCAAAACTGTAATATTTCAGAAAGTGTGTGGAAAGAATTCTTTTGTATAATTCCAGTCGAAAGGAGTTGGAACTATGAAGATTTTACAGACAACAGAGTTAAAGAAATATTATGGCGGCGGTGACACGATAGTAAAGGCGCTGGATGGAGTGGATTTTTCTGTGGAGGATGGTGAGTTTGTCGCTGTCGTGGGAACCTCAGGAAGCGGCAAGTCTACGTTATTACATATGATTGGTGGCCTGGGCAGACCGACCTCTGGCAGGGTAGAGGTGGCAGGAAAGGATATCTTTTCTTTAAAGGATGATGAGCTTACGATTTTCAGACGCAGGAAAATCGGCTTTATCTTCCAGAGTTATAATCTGGTGCCGGTTCTCAGCGTATATGAGAATATCGTTCTGCCGATACAGCTTGACGGAAATCCCATAGATGAAAAGCATATTGAGAGTATTATTCATACCTTGGGGCTGGAAGAAAAGACAGGAAATCTGCCTGGTGAGCTTTCCGGCGGGCAGCAGCAGAGAGTGGCGATTGCCAGGGCACTGGCGACGAAGCCGGCGATTATCCTTGCCGATGAGCCGACAGGAAATCTGGACAGCAGGACGAGCCTTGATGTGCTGGGACTTCTGAAGGTGACAGGTGAGAAATATAAGCAGACGATAGTTATGATTACACATAACGAGGAAATTGCACAGATGGCAGACCGCATTATCCGCATCGAGGACGGAAGAATCGCAGGTGGTCAGTATGTATAGGGTGAAGAATAAAAAAGCGGTTCGTAATCTCTCAGATAAGAATTTCCGCGCAAGCCGCATCAGAAATGCGATAGCGGTGCTGGCGATTATCCTTACAACAGTATTATTTACGACGCTGTTTACCATTACCAGCGGGATGGTGGAAAATATGCAGCGTCAGACCATGCGTGAGGCGGGCGGTGACGGCATGGGGGTGCTCAAATATATCACGGATGAGGAGTACGAGGCAGTAAAGAAGCATAAGCTTATCAGTGAGATTTCCTATAACAGAATGCTCTGTGATGATGTGATGAACGAAGAGCTGTTAAAGCGCCACGGAGAGCTGTACTATATGGATGATACTGCCATGGAGCTTGGTTTTTGTGAACCGACAACAGGAAGAAAGCCGCAGGCAGCAAATGAGATTATCATGGATACGAAGACAATGAAGCTGCTTGGTATACCGCAGGAGCTTGGTGCACCGGTGAGCCTCATTCTAAATGTTCATGGGAAAGAGGTTGTCCGGGATTTTGTGCTTTGTGGCTTCTGGGAGGCAGATCCTGTGTTTAGCGCTTCTATTATGGTGACATCATATGCTTATATGGAAGAGCATATGGACGAGTTATATAACAGCTATAAGGAAAATTATGAGCTTACAGGTGCGATTAACAGCTATATTATGTTCAAAAATTCTTTTAATCTGGAGAATAAGCTTGCACGTGTAATTACGGAAAGCGGATATTCGGTGACAGAGGGAGAATCGAATTATATCGCACATAACGTAAATTGGGCGTATCTGTCGACAAGCTTTGAGCTGGAACCAGGGACGGCCGCAGGCGTCATCGCGGTAGCGGCGCTGATTATTTTCACAGGATATCTGATTATCTATAATATTTTCCAGATATCGGTAATCCGCGATATCCGCTTTTACGGGCTTCTGAAAACGATTGGCACGACCGGAAAGCAGATAAGAATGATTATCCGCAGACAAGCATTGCAGCTTTCGTGCATAGGGATTCCGGCAGGGCTGTTATTGGGGTATCTCACGGGCTGCAGACTGGTACCGGTAATTATGAATATATCCGCTTATAGAGGAGCGCAGTTTGAAACCTCAGCAAATCCGTTTATTTTTATCGGAAGTATCCTGTTTGCACTGATTACGGTAGCTATCAGTACGGCAAAGCCGGGAAGGATAGCATCGCAGGTATCACCGGTAGAGGCTGTGAGATATACGGATCATATTGTGCATGTGAAGGGTAAGCATGGAAGAAAAAGGAGCAGAACATGTGCCGGTATTGCAGGGATGGCAGCAGCGAACTTAAACAGAAACAAAAAGCGAACCATGCTGGTGATTCTGTCGATGTCGCTCAGTCTCGTATTGTTTAATACACTCTATACGATGAGCATTGGCTTTGATATGGATAAGTATCTGGCAACCTTTGTAGATACCGATTTTCAGATTGCACATGCAGATTATTTTAATAACCGTTACGGCGGTCCTCAGAATGAGGTATCGGAGACGATGATTGCAGCGGTGATGGAGCAGCCCGGATTTGAAGCGGGCGGCAGATATCTGAATAATTCATGGGGAACATCGGAACTATTTACTGCAGAGGAGCCAGAGGATTATGCTGCTCTCTGGGATTTTTATAACAGAGATGAGGAAGGAAATATTTTTTGTGAGGTGTACGGAACAGACGACTTTACACTCGGAAGGCTGGAGGTAACGGAGGGCGAGCTGGATATAGAGAAGCTGAAAACAGGTAACTATATACTGGAGGGTGTAATGCTTGATGATAACGGGGCTGTGATAGAAGAAAGCTCTCATTATAAGATTGGTGATAAGGTGGTGCTTCACAATTACAGGGGTACATCAGAGAATATTGAGGAAAATGAGTACTGTACCTGGGAATATGAGGTTCTGGCGAAGGTTAAGGTCAAATATTATACAAATTCAGTCAGAAGATACGGCGGATTTTCTTCTTTCTATATTCCCGAAGAAATATACTGCAATATGGTGTCGGAGCCGGGTGTTATGTGCTATGTCTTTAATGTCAGTGACGAGGAAGAGGCAGCGGTGGAGGTATTTCTGAAAAACTATACAGAGAATGTCGAGCCGGTTATGAATTACAGCTCAAAAGTCGTACATGAAGCGGAATTTGAGGATATGAGGAATATGGTGCTGCTGGTGGGAGGTATGCTGAGCTTCATTATTGGACTGATTGGAGTTCTGAATTTTATCAATTCGGTGCTCACCAGTATTATTACAAGAAGGAGAGAATTTGCCATGCTGGAATCTGTCGGCATGACGAAGAAGCAGCTTCGCGGAATGCTTATGCTGGAGGGATTCTATTATACGGCGGGAGCCTGTGTGGTTACGATTATACTGAGCTTGCTGATGTCCCTGTGTTTCATTCGCAGTCTGGGACAGAATCTGTGGTTTTTCAGCTATCATTTTACGATATTGCCGTTAGCTGTAACAATTCCCATGCTGTTGTTGATTGGCTGTGCGCTGCCGTACCTTTTGACAGGACTGGCGGATAGACAGAGCATTGTAGAACGGCTGCGGGAATGTGAATAAGAATTAGTTGCGAAGATGTCTTTTAGATATTATAATGAATATATTAAGCGTATGTCTGATATATTTGTTTTGAATCAGATTTAAGCATCTCTCTTGATAGGAGGAAATGGTATGTGGGATAGAAAAGAGTTAAAAATGAATGCAAAGTCATTGATGAAAGTGAGTTATTGGAAAGCTGTTGTGGCAGGACTGGTATTGGCAGTATGTGCTGGTAATGGTGCAGGCGCCGGAAGAGATAATTCAACCACAGATTCATCAACAATTTTTGAACAGTTTACTGAGTTGGATCCGGCTATAATATTAGCAGCACTTTTTGCAGTGCTTTTTGTTTCCGTATGGGCGATTGCTTTTGGTGTGGTGATTTCAGCGTTTGTTAAGAATCCTTTAGAGGTAGGCGCACAGAAGCTGTTTTTAAATTGCAGGGATAATACGGCAGAATTTGTGGACATTGTTTTTGCATTTAAAAATTCATATTTTAATATAGTAAAAACATTATTCCTTAGAGGTCTGTTCACAGGTTTATGGAGCTTGCTGTTTGTGATACCGGGTATTGTTAAGGCATATGAATATCGAATGATACCATATATTTTAGCCGAGCATCCTGAAATGAGCAGCAAAGAGGCATTTGCCAGAAGCAAAGAAATGATGGATGGAAACAAATGGAATGCATTTGTTCTGGATTTGTCATTTATTGGCTGGCACATTTTAGGAGTATGTACATGTGGTATTGCGGAGATATTCTATATCATGCCTTATCAGTGTTTGACAGATGCAGAGCTTTACCATGAGCTGAATAAATAAGTATATTACAATAAAAACAGAGAGATGTTATAATTTGATTCAAAACAAGCTGTTACAGGAAATGTACGTTTAAACCAGAAGATACAGTTATTTTGCATAAAAGATGCAGAAAATGAATGAGAGAGTATGAATACAATGCCTGAGGTTAAGATATCAGTAATGTGAACCTCAGGCATAATTTTTTCAGTTGCGCAGATAAAGATAGAATACTATAATAGAAACAATATAAGGAAAGAAGAGGAGAGAAAACATGATTAGAGAGATGAAACCGGAAGACTGGAAACGGGTAGAGGATATATATAAACAGGGGATGGAGAAAGGAATTTCCACATTCAATACAGAATGCCCGTCCTATGAGGAATGGGATAAGGGACATATCAGGGAGTGCCGGTATGTCTTCGAGGAAGATGGAAGAGTGGTGGGCTGGACAGCGATCAGCCCTTCATCGGGCAGGTGCGTGTATAGAGGGTGTGTTGAGGTAAGTATATATATTGATGAAGAGTATCAGGGACGCGGTATAGGGACGCAGCTTTTGCAGCGTCTATGTGACGAGACCGAGAAAGCGGGTTATTGGAGTTTATATTCAGCTATTTTTTCTATCAATAAAGCCAGTATTGCCTTACATAAAAAATGTGGATTCAGGGAGATAGGATATCGCGAAAAAATAGCAAAGGATCGATTTGGTGTGTGGCAGAATACTACCATGATGGAAAGAAGAAATAGCATTATATAGAAATAGATGGAGGAAAACAAAAGATATGAGACAAACAACGATAGAGAAGAAAACCTTTGACGAGGAGAGAGCATTGTATCATCTGCAGGATGCGCTGGTTCAGGAGTGTACCTTTGCGGGCCCGGCGGACGGTGAGTCGGCACTTAAGGAAGCACATCATGTTAAGGTGGTGGACTGTGAATTCTCTTTGCGTTATCCCTTCTGGCATACGGAGGATTTCGAGGTGGTAAATACCAGTATGGATGACAAGACGAGGGCAGCAATCTGGTATGCAAAGCGCGGAGTGATTCGTGACAGCAGACTGAATGGCATCAAATGTTTAAGAGAGTGCGAGGATATTCAGGTCATCAGCAGTGAAATTCATTCACCGGAATGCGGCTGGAAATGCAGAACAATCAGCTTTCAGAATACAGAAGCAGAATCAGAGTATTTTCTGTTTGAAAGCAGAGATGTGACGATAGACCATGTGAAGATGAAAGGAAAATATTCTTTTCAGTATATAGAGAATATGGAGATTAAGAATTCTGAGCTGGATACGAAGGATGCGTTCTGGCACAGCAAAAATGTGACAGTTACAGACAGTGTGGTGAAGGGGGAATATCTTGGCTGGTATTCGGAAAATCTGACGTTTATTAACTGCAAGATTATTGGTACCCAACCGTTGTGCTACTGTAAGGGCTTGAAGCTTGTGAACTGTACGATGGAGGAGACGGATTTATCCTTTGAATATTCTGAGGTAGAGGCAGAAATCAAAGGACACATCGTTTCTGTGAAAAATCCAAAATCGGGAAGAATCAAAGCAGACAGCATCGGCGAAATTATCAGAGAGGGTGCTGTGATGGAGTGTACCGCAGAGATTATTTGCGGATAACAGGTAGATAGTGTAATAAAAATAGTGTCTGTCACAAAATAAAAGCTTTGAGACAGACACTATTTTTAGCAGCAGCACTTACTGCGAGACACCATTATAACGGATAGCGGTAATAATGCCATTTTCTGTGATGAACTGTAAGGTCATACCGTCCTTCTTATAGGTGTAGGCTCCGGTAGCTTCTTCATAATTGGTTCCATAAGCGGCTTCCATATCTGCTTTGGAGCAGCCGATATAGATACCTTCTGCGGTCGTTACGCTGTCATCAAGGAGATAGATATCATAGATATATTCCCGGCTTCCTTTCTCATATGTGGTAATTTCATATGCACCGAAGTTATAGATATGGTCAGTTCCCTGGAAGGCACAGCTGGCAGCTTCCAGACAGGACAGTGGCTCGCCCAGTGCTTTCAGCGCTTCTCCTGCTTCTGCATGTATATAGAGCTGGACGTTGTCTGCAGGACTGAAGAGATAGCCTGTCGGTGCGGCCTCTGCGGCAGTCGTTTCGACAGCGGTAGTGGCAATAGTAGTCTGTGCGGCTGTGGCTGCAGCTGCTGGCGTTGTATCAGAATCAGCCGGAGACTTGGAGCAGGCGGTCAGTGCCAGTACAGCGATAAGTGCAGCGAATGTATAGTTTCTCATAGTATCCCTCTTTTCTGCGCTGCTTTGCGCATCATTAGTCAGTGTCTGCATAATATCTGTGCAGACGGTACATATCTGGAACATTGCTCATTGTAGCATAAATGAAAATGGCAGTCAATGCAGGAAGTGCTTGAAGTTCAAGAAAGAATGTGAGAGAATAGAGATATTGTCGAATGGAAATGAAAGGAAAATGGACAGATGAAGGAATTTCAATTTATATTTCAATATATCAAAAAACATCGTTTCCAGTATATAGCAGGAATTATCACGTTGTTTGTGGTAGATTTTGCGAATATATTTATTCCGAAAATGACTGGAACCATTACGGATGGTCTCAAGGACGGGACGATGGGCTGGGCTGGAGTGAAGCAGGGATTGATTTTTATTTTTCTGCTGGGTCTTACACTGGCAATCGGACGTTTCCTGTGGCGTTATTTCCTGTTTGGAGCAGCACGCTCTATTGAGAAGGAACTGCGAAACGGCATGTTCGCGCATCTGGAGCAGATGAGTGTCGAGTATTATAATGAGCATAAGACGGGAGATCTGATGGCACGCTTTACCAGTGATCTGAATTCGGTGCGTATGGCGATTGGACCCGCTGTAATCAGTGCCTTTGACGCATCTGTGATGACAGTTATGGTGGTATGCCAGATGATGTATTATGTCAATGTGAAGCTGACACTGCTTGCAATTATCCCGATGCTTTTTATCTGCTTTGGTGAAATTTACTACGGAAAAATCATTTATAAGCGCTTTAAGGCGCGTCAGGAGGCAGTATCGGATTTAACGGACTTTGTACAGGAGAGCTTTTCCGGGGTGCGCGTCATTAAAGCATTTGTCAGGAAACGCAGTGAACTTAAAGCATTTACGAAGGCGAACCAGAATGCCATGGAGAAAAATCTCGATATTGCGAGGATGCAGTCAGTTGTCATGCCGCTTTTGGATGTCATCATCGGTGCAGCCAGCCTGATTACGCTGGTTTATGGCGGATATCTTACGTTAAATGGGGAAATTACGCTTGGACGATTTGTGGCGTTTAACCAGTATGTGAATATGCTGGTATGGCCGATGCTTGCCTGCGGTGATGCGATTCATATGTTTTCCCAGGGAGGTGCTTCTATCCGGCGCATTAGGGAGGTGTTTGAGGAAAAACCGGAAATCTTTGACCGTGATGATACGGAAGAAATTGAAAAAATAGAAGGTCATGTGACATTCTCACATCTGACTTTCATTCACAGAGGGCATACTGAGCCGACACTGAATGATATCAGCCTGGATGTTCCGGCAGGCACGACATTAGCCATTATCGGCAGAACCGGGAATGGAAAATCGACGCTGGTAAACCTGCTTCTGCGTCTGTATAATACGAAGCCGGGTCAGATTTTAATTGACGGCAGGGATATCAATACAATAGCCTTAAAGACGCTTCGAGAAAATATCGCCTATGTACCGCAGGATAATTTCCTGTTTTCAGATACGCTTAAAGCCAACATTGCATTTGGCAGTGAGGAGGATATGAGTGCAATTGTGAAGGCGACAGAGGCGGCGTGTATCCATGATAATATTATTTCTTTCCCGGACGGCTATGAGACAATCGTGGGAGAGCGCGGTGTGACGCTGTCCGGCGGACAGAAGCAGCGAAGCTCAATTGCCAGGGCATTGATGAAGGATGCGCCGATTCTGATATTGGATGATGCACTTTCTGCGGTAGATACTGATACGGAGGAGCGGATTTTAAAGAATTTAAAGCAGACAAGAGCCGGAAAGACGACGATTCTGATTGCACATCGTATCTCAACGATTCAGAATGCTGATGCCATCATGGTGCTCGAGGATGGCGAAGCCAGAGAAATCGGCAACCATGACAGTCTGATGCAGTTAAATGGTATTTACCGGGAGATGTTTGAAAAACAGCAGCTAGAAGCAGCAAAGGGGGAACTGGAGGAATGAAACGATTACTTTCTTATCTGAAACCACATATCGGAGTCATGGTGACAGCAACGATTCTGGTTCTTCTGATTATTGTGGTAGAGCTGTACCGCCCGATTATTATCGGTGATGCGATTGATAAATACATTAACGGAAGCTATGTGCAGATGATGGAGCAGGGGGATTCCTCTCTGACACAGTCGGAGATGGAGCTTTTAAAAAATGACAGCTTCCGCGGAATTCTGGGCGCGGCAGGGCTTTACCTGTTTCTTCTGCTTTCCGGCTTTGTATTGAATGCGTTAAATAACTGGATTTTGCAGAAAATGGGACAGAATATTATCTTCCGCATGAGGGAGGAGGTATTTTCCCATATTCATAATCTTTCGCTGAGCTTTTTCAATGTGACGCCGGTCGGTAAGCTGGTGACGCGTGTGTCGAATGATACCGAGGCAGTCAATGAACTGTTTACGACGATTCTTGTCAAGCTGTTTAAAAATTCGGTGAAGATTGTCGGCTATGCGGTTGTCATGCTTTCGAGAAATGTGCGGCTGGCGCTGGTGTCGTTTGCGCTGCTTCCGCTTGTCACGGTGCTGACGTTTTTTTTCCGGTATATGTCGAGAAAGGCGTATCAGATTACACGAAATAAGATTACAGAGCTGAATACCTTCTTATCGGAGCATATCTCCGGTATGAAGCTGATTCAGATATTTGCGAGGGAGGAAGCGAAATATAAGGAGTTTGAGACAAAGTCGGAAGAGCTGTTCCGTGCGAACTGGCGTGAGGTTATGACGTTTGCAATTTTCCGGCCGTCAATTTATATGCTGTCTGTCATTGCGATGATTCTTGTTATCGGCACAGGAAGTGCTTCTGTGTTGCGTGGGGAATTGTCATTAGGAACGCTGTTTATCTTTATCAGCTATATCAGTTCCTTTTTTGAACCGATTCAGGAGCTTGCCGAGCAGTTCGGCACGCTGCAGTCTTCACTGGCTTCTGCGGAGAAGATTTTCTCGGTGCTTGATGAGAAGCCGGATATCGTGAATCCGGTTCATCCGGTAAAGCCGGAGAAGCTTCAGGGGCGAATTGAGTTTAAGCATGTGTGGTTTGCCTATGAGAAGGAGGACTATATTTTAAAGGATATCAGCTTTGTGATTGAGCCGGGGCAGAAAATCGCCTTTGTCGGTGCTACAGGAGCAGGTAAATCGTCTATTCTGAATCTGATAGGCAGATATTTTGACATCCAGAGGGGTGAAATTCTTATAGACGGTATCAATATTAAGGATATGGAGATTGAAACGCTGCGCGGTGCGATTGGACAGGTACAGCAGGATGTCTTTATCTTTACCGGAGATATCAAGAGTAATATTTCTCTGAATAATGAGAATATTTCGCTTGAGGAGGTCAAGCAGGCGGCGCATATTGTCAATGCGGACACATTTATTGAGAAAATGCCGGAGGGCTATGATTCTCCTGTGACGGAGCGCGGAAGTACGCTGTCTGCCGGACAGAGGCAGCTTCTTTCCTTCGCGAGAACACTGGCATATGACCCGGCGATACTGGTGCTTGATGAAGCCACAGCTAATATTGATACGGAAACTGAGGCACTGATTACCAGTGCACTGGCAAAGCTGATGGAGGGCAGGACGACGATTATGGTAGCGCATCGTCTGTCGACCATTCAGCACGCGGATAAGATTATTGTGATGAGTAAAGGTCGGATCAAAGAGTCAGGAACACATCAGGAACTGCTGAAACAGGGTGGAATGTATAAGAAGCTGTATGATTTGCAATTAGCAGAGTGATGTTTGCAACTTGGTTAATGGACTTGAATAATTAAAAAAGAAGCAGCCTATGCGGAAAAGCATAGGCTGTTATGTATATTAACGTGGATGATTTGTTATGTTATTGGATAGGACTTACTTGTCCTTCACCATCAATACAGCCGGTACAGGTAGCGTTTTTTGAAAAATCAAGATAATAGTCTGCACCAGGTGTTAAGCCTGAAAAAGTATATCCCCATTCATTACTATCAGCATAGAATTTAACCTTTTTAACAAGTGTGTCGCTATCTTCTTTCATAAGAAATACATAGTAATAGCAACTGTCATGGACACTGCATGATGCACATATATTTACTTGTAGTGTACTATTTCTAGGTTGAAAAGTTGAAGAATGTAATACTCCACGATTAAAAGAAAACGTAAAGGAACCGTCGGAGCTGATTCGAGACTTCCCTTGCGTAAATTCAAAATGATTTTCTTTTGTTGGAGATGAAGTGATAGAAGTATTAGGATTGATACGTATTAATTCTGCATCATCAACATTACTTGCAAATGCAGGAATAAAGTTAATGCATGATAATGTAATTACTAAAGATAATAAAGTAAATAATTTTTTCATATGTTTTTCCATTCCTTTCTGTAGTTATCCACGTTGATAAATATGCTGTTTTATTTAAGTAATGACCATCGTTTTATCATGACGGTACAATGAAAAAATTGTGCCAATTAAAATTGCGTTTATTGTGATACTACTAATGCCTTCTGATATGATAGGGAAGCTTGGAAAATTTAAAAATAACAAACCGAAGTTTCCAAGAATATATAACATAAATTGCATAAGCAGACAGGTAAAGCAGCCAATGGCTAATAATTGATGCTTATGATTCGAAATTTTTTTAATAGTAGCATAAAGTATAATATACATACCGGATGCTAGGGTGAGCAGAATGACTGCTGGGAAAATGCCATATGATAAAATCCAGTATAAAATGTGATAGTCAGTATAGTAGTTTGGAAGAGCATAGGGTAAGCCTTCGCAAACAAATGATTTTCCGATAAAGCAGGCGTTTTTTAACAAAGTAAAAATATTCATACTCTCTATAGAAAACACTTTTATGTATGCTTCCCATCTGGAGTAGATACTTGGATAATATATAAAAGTAAAGAGAACAATGATAGATAAGACTTTTATATATTTGATCTTTTTTGTATTGAATTTTGAAGATATTATAATAGAAGAAAAACTAATGGTTAAAATGAAAGCGGCAGTTAAAGTATAGGTGTCATGTGGGTATTTACATAAACACATCATTACAGCATAGATTATGATACTGGCAAAAGAAAAATAGGATTCTGGTCTGATTTCCCAATATGCCAATATCAGAATAGATAACATAAAAATAGCAAATAACAAAGTGTGAGAACCGCTTATAATTGTAAATCCAAATAGTAAAGTATACAAAGCATACACAAGCTTTTCTTTTTTTAGAATATGATTTCCGAAATAAACCAGTGAAAGTATAATTACACAGGCATATATTCGATATATAATATTATTTTTCAGCATGCCGTGATATTGAATCAGAGAAAAACTAAAAAATAGGGCAATTAAAACAGATATTCCTGTAACTAAAAGTGGCAGGAGAGGATTACGTTTCTGATGAACGCGGTTTAATGCCTTTCCCGTTTCACTCGCATCACCCATAGAAGCCAGTGCATAATGCCATGCGGCTTCCTCGGACATACCGTTTTCTATTTGTTCAGTAGCAGAATCTTCCATATGTTGATATAATTCTAAAAGTAGGCTTTCCTGAATTTGCTTTTCCTGAATTTCGTTTTTTACAGATTTAAGATAATTATTTACTTCAGGAATTTTTGTATATTCTACCATATTCATTTACACCTCCCCGATTACCTGATTTACAGCTTGCTGGTACATATTCCATTCTGTTTTTTTATCCTTTAGTAATTTCCCGCCTTTTTTTGTGATACGGTAATACTTTCGCATTTTTCCGGTTTCAGCCAGACGCTCAAAGCTTTCAATAGCACCTTTTTCCTCGAGGGAATGCAGGATAGGGTAGAGCGTTCCCTCTTTCAAACTAAAAATATAGTTGCTTCGAAGTTCAAGCTCCTTGATAATCTGATAACCGTATTGTTCCTTTTCGCTGATTAGTTGTAAAACCAGGAGACTTGCACTTACCGCAGTCATTTTCTTGTCCATGGGAATACCTCCTGTATAGTAATGATACCTAGAATATCTATGTATATTATACATAGATATTCTAGGTATGTCAACTATAAAATGCTTGACATGGAGGTTTACAAGTTGTAAACTAATAACAGTCTACAAAGTGTAAACCAAAGGAGGATGAATGATGCCGGAGTACAGGCTGGGAGAGATTGAATTAAAATTTGCAGAAATTATCTGGTCACATGAACCGCTTCTCTCGGGAGAGTTGGTGAAGCTGTGTGAGGAAGCACTGACATGGAAGAAGTCAACGACGTATACGATTTTGAGGCGATTATGTGAACGCGGAATGTTTCAGAATGAAAATGGAACAGTGACATCTCTGATTTCCAGAGAACAGTTCTTTTCTCTGCAGAGCGAGCAATTTGTGGAGGAGACCTTTGAAGGCTCTCTGCCTCAGTTTCTGACAGCATTTACGAGAAGAAAAAAGCTGTCGGAGCAGGAGATTACGGAGCTTAAGAAAATTATTGAAGAGAACAGAGAGCAGAGTAAATAGAAATACGTGTGGAGGAAAAGGTATGTGGAGTTATACGTTGTTTCCAAAGATTTGCAATATGAGTCTCACAGCGGGGCTTGCCATTTGTTTGGTACTGGCTGTGCGGATATTGCTTCGAGAGGTACCGAAGATATTTTCCTATATGCTGTGGCTGGCAGTGCTGTTCCGGCTTCTCTGCCCAGTGTCGTTTTCGATGCCGGTATCATTTCTTGAGCTTATGAAGATACAGACGTCAGTGACAGGAAGGATAGAGTATATTCCTGAGGATATTGTATTTAAGGAAACACCCGAAGTGCAGCTTCCGGCTGCAGCCTTAAGTGAAAGTATCAATGAGCGTCTGAAGGAGGGCGAGGAGCAGCTTGTGGCTGACCCGCTGGAAGCACCGATGGCAATAGCGACCTTTATCTGGCTGACAGGTATGGCAGGTATGCTGATATATAGTATTTTTAACTGGAGACATCTTAAGAAAACGCTTATGGGTGCAGTACCAGTGCAGAGGAATATCTATCTGTCAGACTATATTCCGTCACCGTTTGTGATTGGATTTTTCCGTCCGAAGATTTATCTGCCCTCTTTTTTGTCAGAACAGGAGAAGGGCTATATTCTGCTGCATGAGCAGACTACATTCGCAGGGGCGACCATATCGTGAAAGGATTATTTTTCATGGCATTACTGATTCACTGGTTTAATCCGCTGGTGTGGGCTGCATTTGTCATATGTGGCAGGGACATGGAGATGTCCTGTGATGAAATCGTGATGAAGAAAATGAAGAAGGATATCCGGGCAGAGTATTGTACATCACTCTTAAGATTGTCGGTCGGCAGGAGCTGGATTGTAGGAGCACCTCTGGCATTTGGGGAGAACAGCATTAAAAGCCGTATCAAAAATGTGATGTGTTATAGAAAACCGGCGTTTTGGATATTAGTGTGAGGCACCGCGGCAGTTATAATCCTGACGGTGATTTTGATGGCAAATCCGCTGAAAAAAGGAACGGATTTGATAGGAGCCAATTACCAGGTGACAACAGTCTTATATGAAAGTCCGCTTGTCAGTGTTACTTATTCAGAGGAAACTGCGCCATTTTACTGCATTACTGCAGATTATTGTCTGATGGAAAAACAACGGGGAGAGCAGTCGGACTGGAAGGATATGGGAGAACTGGGAAGGCCGGTCTTTCTTACAAAGCAGGAGCTGCTGGCGATGTATGTGCTGCCGCAGGAAGAGGTAAAGAACCTTCTTGACGGGGTTAGTGTGGTATATCGGGTGGATACGGATGACAGGAATCAGAGATTTTATTTGGTCATGCAGACACGTACCGGTGAAGTGCTGATTGCCGTGGGGTATGGGCATGGAGAACAGGAGGATGTACGCTGGCTTTTTGCAACAGAAAAAGTGTCAGTGGCATGGATATGAATTATTTGCAGTTCTCAATCGAAAGCTGGATAAAAAATCAGCTTGGCTATGTTACCCGAGTGAATATATAGAGTTAAAAGGGGCTGACAAAAACAGCCCCTTTATCTGCTGTTGGCGTACAGAATGTCGTGCGCTTCAGCATCTGTCAGATGAAATTTTTCTGTAAGCTTTTGAAAAATAAGAGCCTCATCAATTTTCAGCTCCTGCAAAGCAGAGATAAAAGTGTTAATTGATTCTCTGCGGATTTTTTCTGTTACAGCTTTAGTAACTTTTTCTGTTACAGATTTAGTAACTTCCTCCATGGCTAATTCCATGGCATACTCCCGCTCAGCCTGTCTGAAAAGTCGCATTTCTCTTTCTTCGTCATATTCATAGATGCTCACTTTAATCACCTCCGATTTTTGTTTGAATAGAAATTCTCTGAGAATATTATTTTGTATACAATCTTCAATAGCGTGGCTGACTGCTTCCGTCAGACTTAAAAACTGGCGGTAATGCCGTACGAGCTCCACATATAGCGTGTATTCTTTGAGCACAGGACACTTGTTTTTCAAATCCTCATTCATGCCGGGGTTGATATTCAGTACATTTATCTTTAAATCCAGTGAGGGGTTATCTGTTAATAGCTCATAAGCATCTGAAAGTTTTAAAACACTGCGTTCCGGCATGGAATCCAGCCCATTATAAAAGACGATAAAGCTTGGATTAGGAAGACGGATAAGCTTTGAACTGTATAGAGACATGTCCTTTACATATTCCTGGATGATATCGGAAATATAAAATAAATCCCGCAATGGCATATTAGGATTAAAGGTAGATTGATGCTCGTATAGGTTCATTTGGTGTGCAATCAAAAAGGAAATGTCATTTTTAAAATTCATATATATGGCGTTTTCCAGTGTATTGAACCTGAGCAATGCAGGGTCTGTATAATTGGTATTATTGAGAGCATTATACAGGGAAAGAGCATACTGGGGTTTCTTAAAGAGCATCCGAAATACCGTATCCTTATAATTTCTTTTGGCTTTTTCTGTCATAAATTTCCTCCCTTTTTGCAGGAGAAACTGTTGGTTAGAATGTTATTTGAACTCCTGCTTTAAATTGTAATAAATGAGTATTAAAGCATGGATTTCAAGAAGCCTGATGGCTGAAGAATATAGAGAGTACAGGAAGATTCCTGACCCGAATATTAGAAATATATGCTTTGTATTAAGCTTATCATAGGCAGAAAGACACGTCAATAGATGGACAGGCATTATTTTTCGACAAAATGACAGTTCCTGATAATGGATAATATTGTAATTGCAGTTCATTATTCATCTGTTGTAGAATGGTTAAAGAATATCTTTTTACTTGACTTTTATATACAGGTTGTTAAAATAAGAATGTACTTTCTATGGAAATAGATAAGCATACAGAAATGAGAGGCTAATGTGAAGAAAAAGCGTTTAGGTGTTATCGGGGGACTGGGACCGCTTGCAACTGCCTATTTTTTTGAACTGGTGATTCAGATGACAGATGCAGAAACGGACCAGGAGCATGTGGAGATGATGATTTACAATCGGCCGTCCGTATCGGACAGAACCAGATTTATTCTTGGAAAAAGCGGTGAAAATCCATTGCCGGATATGATAGAAATGGGACAGTGGCTGACAGAACAGGGTGCAGATATCATTGCGATTCCCTGTATTACAGCGCATTATTTCCACAAGGAGCTTACCGAAGCAATTGCAGCGCCCATTATACATGTTGTGAAAGAGACAGCAGAGCATCTGGCTGCATATGGGATAAAAAAGGCCGGGATTATGGCAACAGACGGAACCGTATGCTCCGGGCTGTTTCAGCAGGAGCTTGAAAAAAAGCAGATAGAGTGCGTGCTGCCGGATGAGAAGCATCAGGCTTTTGTGATGAGCCTGATATATGAGGACGTAAAGGCGGGCAGACCAATTGAGCCGGATAAATTTGAGGCGGTATCAGATTATCTGCGCAGACAGGGAGCAGAGGTTATGATTCTCGGCTGTACGGAGCTTTCGATGATTAAGCGAGATTATGATATTGGAGCAGGATATCTGGATGCCATGGAGATTCTGGCTAGAAAAGCAGTGCTGCTTAGCGGAGCAGCCTTGAAGGGAGAATATCAATGCCTGATAACAGGATATCAAGAAAAGAATGGAAAAGAAGAAGAAAACGTCAGTTAATGCATCGTTTTATGATGAGCAGCTTTATGGTGGTAGCTGTTTTTCTGCTGATACTGATTTATTTTGTAGCGCAGGGCACAGGTGGACTGGGCGGAATAACAGAGAGCATGACATTGCAGAAAGCGTCGGCTCAGGCAGAAGCGGAGAGCTCGGAGAAAGCAACCGAACCGATACCGACAGAAACGATTTATATAGACATAACGGTGCCAAAGGGTGTGGCGAAGGAGCAGGTCATCTGCTGGAACGGGAAAGACCTCAGACCGGAGGACTTCGTAGAGTCAATGTCGGATGACACGGAGATTACAGTAAGCTATAAGACAGCACCGGATATGACGCTCTGGGAACAGGAACAGCCGGTAGAGATATTTTTGACGGATGAAGGAGGGAACCGGACGGTGCTTTCTTCCAGCCTTATTATCAGAAAAGATGAAGAAGCGCCGGAGATGGAGGGATTTTTTAACCTTACGATATTTGAAGGTGATACGATTCAGTACAGGAAATACCTGAAGGTAACTGATAACTGCGATGAAAATCCGAAGGTTACGATTGACAGCAGCCAGGTAAACCGCAATGTGGCGGGACTTTATTATGCAACCTACCGTGCGGAGGATATGGCAGGAAATGTGACGGAGGAAGAAATTTTTGTCCGTGTCATGGAGAAAGTGCCCGTGACACAGGAGATGGTAGACGAGCTTGCGGATGCTGTACTTGCAGAGATTATCACAGATGGCATAAGCAATCGGGATAAGGCATATGCGATTTTTAAGTGGACGAAGAGAAATATTGCCTATACCGGACATACTGACCCGTCCGATATTGTGGCAGGTGCTTATCAGGGATTGAAATACCGGGCAGGTGACTGCTTTACATTCTGCGCTGTAGCACATATGCTGTATATAAGGGCTGGATTTGAAGCTATGAAGGTGGACCGTACAGACGGATATCTGAATCATTATTGGAACTATGTCAATTATGGAGAGGGCTGGTATCATTGCGATTCTAATCTTTATCGTCCGGATGGATTTGAAGCATTTATGAAGACGACGGAGGAACTGGTGACCTATTCGACAACTGTGATGGAGCGTCCGGATTACTATCTGTATGATGAGAGTCTGTATCCGCCGTGCGGCAGCATGGAAGGGCAGGCTACGACAGAAAGCAAAGAAAAGGACGGAGAGGTGCCGGAAAACAGTACGTTTCCGGCAGTAGGACAGTCTGGACAAAATCCGGCTGCAGTGGTTCAGGAGGGCTAAAGATGCAGACGAATTTATTAGAATATCTGGAGAATACGGTAAAACGGGTGCCGGATAAGCTTGCCTTTGCAGATGAAAAAGGGGGACTTACCTTTGGCGAGGTATATGATTGTGCCAGAGCAGTGGGAAGCTATTTGTACAGGAACGGACATTACCGGGAGCCGGTGATTATCTTTATGAAAAAGAGTCCGCAGACAGTGACAGCTTTTTTTGGAACCCTTTACGCGGGTTGCTTGTATGTTCCTATAGATGAGGAGATGCCGGCACAGAGAATAGCTCTGATACTTAAAAATCTGCATCCGAGGGCAATGATTTGCGATATGTTTACCCGGGAAGCGGCAAAGACGATGATTTATGAGGGTGCCATTTATCAATATGAGGAAATCTGCACGGAAGCAGTGGATGAGCAGGCACTTTTAGATGTCAGGGCAGATGCGCTGGACATCGACCCGGTCTATATCGTCTTTACCTCCGGCTCGACAGGTGTGCCTAAGGGTGTCGTGGCGTGTCATCGCTCTGTCATTGATTATATTGAGCAATTGTCAGAAACACTGGGCTTTTCCGAGCAAACCGTGTTTGGAAATCAGTCGCCGTTTTACTTTGACGCCTGTTTAAAGGAACTGTATCCGACGATTAAGTTTGGAGCAACGACTTATATTATACCGAAGACCTTGTTCAGCTTCCCGGTTAAGCTGGTAGATTTTCTGAATGAATACAAGATTAACACAGTATGCTGGGTCGTGTCCGCGCTGACGATGATTTCCGGTTTTGGCGTGTTGGAGACAAAGAAACCGGAGTATCTTCACACGATTGCATTTGGCAGTGAGGTATTTCCAATCAGACAGTTTAATCTGTGGAAGGATGCACTGCCGGAGGCAGCATTTACGAATCTGTACGGACCGACTGAGGCAACAGGAATGAGCTGCTATTATCATGCCGACAGGAAATTTGAGCTTTCAGAGGTGATTCCGATAGGCCGCCCGTTTAAGAATACGCAGATTCTTCTGCTTAAGGAGGATAATACGCTGGCGGGCGCGGAGGAAGAGGGAGAAATCTGCATCCGCGGCACAGCGGTGACGATGGGATATTATAATGATTTTAAGCGCACCAGTGAATCATTTGTGCAGAATCCCCTGAATAAAGCTTATCCTGAGCTTATTTACCGCACAGGGGACATTGGCAGATATAATGCAGAGGGAGAGCTGATTTTTGTGTCCCGCAAGGATTACCAGATTAAGCATATGGGGCACAGGATTGAGCTGGGTGAAATCGAAGCCAATGTCAATCAGATAGAAGAAATCAGAAGCTCATGCTGTATTTATGATAAAGAGCAGGAGAAGATTATACTGTTCTATACAGGCGAAATAGAGCCGAGGGATGTGATTGTCAGAATCAAGGAAGCACTTCCGCGGTATATGGTGCCGAACCGGGTAAGGCATCTGGATAAAATGCCGCTTACTCCGAATGGAAAGCTGAACCGGGTGTTATTAAGACAGGAATATGAGAAAGAAAAAGGAGAATAAGAGATGGAAGAATTATTGGAGATTTTGCAGGAAATGCATCCAGAGGTCGATTTTGAGCTTTGTGACACGCTGATAGATGACAATATTCTGGATTCCTTTGATATTGTGGGGCTGATATCGGAAATCAGAAGCACCTTTGATGTGAAAATTCCGGCAGAAATGATTGTGCCGGAGAATTTCAATTCTGCAGAAGCGATTTATTCATTGATTGAAAGTCTGTAAGATGAGGATTAGAGAGTATG
>JAGANQ010000084.1 GCA_017624115.1 Lachnospiraceae bacterium | reverse complement strand
AAGTCGATATAAAAGCGCGTAAATGCGAACTCGCTCCTAACCATAGTCAATACGATAAGGTTGAGAGCTCAGACACACATTTACGCGCTTACGTTTTGCTCGTCGTCTGCCAAGAGCGGCACGAAACTTTTCTATCGTCTGTTCTTTCTCCTGACGGACAACCTGTCCGGTGGCTTGCTCGATGCTTCGAAAGACACAAATTATAAACGCTTTCTAAAACCCGGTGTTAGAAACGCCAAATTTCGTGCTTTCTCCAAAGCTATATTTGAAAATATAGCAGATAATAATAATTCCTATAGTAGCAATTATCACAACTGCGCATTCTAAAAATGCAACAGCCTCATAATAAAAGCTCCGGGCATACGGCGCGCAAAATCTGACTTTACACGCCGTCCTGTCCGAAGCCTTTATAGGGCAAATCATGCAGAAAACCGCACTTTCACCGAAACAATTTAATAATTCTCTGCCTTCACCTGGAAATAAGACTGAGGATGATTACATACCGGGCATACCTCCGGTGCCTTCTTACCTACGCAGATGTGTCCGCAGTTGGAGCACTGCCAGATTACATCACCCTCTTTGGAGAATACCAAATCTCCCTTGATATTTGCCAGAAGCTTACGGTAACGTTCCTCATGCTCCTTCTCAATCTTACCTACCTCTTCGAACAGATAAGCAATCTCGTCAAAGCCCTCTTCCTTTGCTTCCTTTGCAAATTGAGCATACATATCTGTCCACTCATAATTCTCGCCCTCTGCCGCATCCAGCAGGTTCTCTACGGTTTCCGGCACGGAACCGCCATGAAGAAGCTTAAACCAGATTTTAGCATGCTCCTTTTCATTCGCTGCCGTTTCCTCAAAGATAGACGCAATCTGCACATAGCCGTCCTTCTTTGCTTTAGAAGCATAGTAGCTGTACTTGTTTCTTGCCTGTGACTCTCCTGCAAAAGCTGCCTGCAGGTTCTGCTCTGTTTTGGTTCCTTTCAAATCCTTCATTTGTCCGTCATCCTTTCTTTATAATTTTATGCCTCTGCAAACTGATCCTTGCCTACGCTGCACAATGGGCATTCAAAATCCTCCGGTACATCCTCCCATTTTGTTCCAGGTGCAATTCCGCCTTCTGGATATCCTGCCTCTTCATCATATTCCCAACCACATACTTCACAAACATATACCATTGTTATGTCCTCCTTTTGATGAATGTTTTATATAAAAAGCAATTTTCTGCTTTTTATTCAGTTATTTCGCAAGCGGTTCAAAGTCCTCCGCTCCATGCTTGCACACAGGGCAGACAAAATCTGCCGGAAGCGTATCGCCCTCATAGACATATCCGCAGATTTTACATACAAAGCCTTTCTTCTTCTCCTCCTGTGGCTTCGGCTTAATATTGTCAAAGTAATACTGATAAGTCACGCTCGGAACGGACGACAATACCTGTGCATCTGTGACTTCCGCCACAAATACCGTATGCGAGCCCCAGTCTTCCGTTTTTACAACCTTCGCGGAAATTACCGCATTGGCATATTCTGTCAGATACAGGATTCCGTTGCTGCTTCGCGCTGTCTTTTCAAAGCCTGCAAATTTATCTGCTGTTCTGCCGCTTTGGAAGCCGAAGCGCTCAAACACCGCAAACGGTACCTCCTCACTGAGAACAGAGACATTAAACTCCCCCGTATTCATAATCATGTCATGTGTGTAATTTGCCTTATTCACTGCAATTATCACACGATTCGGAGAAGTTGTAATCTGTATCGCCGTATTGATAATACAGCCATTATCCTTTGTACCTTCCTTTGCTGTCAGCACAAACAATCCGTAAGACAGCTTAAACATCGCTTTGTTATCCATTGTCAGCTCTCCTTTACATTTTCTGCTATATTATGAGCAAGCGTCTCCAGCAATTCTCTCTGCTCCGCCTTCACGGAAGACTTTATGCTGCATACCGGCTCCATAAACGTAATATTTTTACATTTCTCCAGGATTTCTCCCATCTGTTTTCCGCTGACAGGAGCCCAGGAGCCATTCTCAATAAGTGCTACTGTTCTATTCTGCAGATTATGTGCTGCAAGCTCATGGAGTAAAGCCTCCATTGTGACAAATATGCCATTATTATAAGTAGGTGCTGCAAATACCAAGTGGCTCCAGCAGAAAGCTGCTGAAACGACGTCCGATGCTTCCGTCATGGAAACATCATACATCACCGTGTTCACGCCCCTCTCTCTCAGGTTGCAGGATAATATTTCTGCTGCATTTGCCGTATTTCCGTAAATAGACGCATACGCTATCATCACGCCCCGTTTTTCTGGTTCATAGCGGCTCCATTTATCATATTTTTCCAGATAGAGCTCCAGCTTTTCCCGCCATACAAAGCCATGCAGAGGACAAATCATTGTTATATCCAGTGCGGAAGCCTTCTTAAGCAGTGCCTGCACCTGCATGCCATACTTACCTACGATATTCGTATAATAGCGTCTGGCTTCATCCAGGTAATCTCTCTCAAAATCCACTTCATCCGCAAAAATTGCCCCGTTCAATGCACCAAAGCAGCCAAAGGCATCTGCCGAAAACAGAATCTTATCCGTTTTATCATAAGATACCATCACCTCCGGCCAGTGAACCATCGGTGCCATGACAAAGGTAAACGTATGTCGTCCGAAGGAAATTTCATCTCCCTCCTTCACCAGTACCGCATGGCTGTCTACATCAAAGCTGAAAAACTGCTTCATCATTGCTGCACTTTTCGCATTGCAGATAATCTGTACCTGCGGATAGCGCAGCACCAGCTCCTGCAGTGTAGCTGAATGATCCGGCTCCATATGCTGAACTACTACATAGTCAAGTGTCCTTCCCTTAAGAAGCTCCTCAACATTCTCAAAAAACACCTCAGAAACCGCTTTATCCACAGTATCAATCAGCGCTGTTTTCTCATCTGTCAGCAGATATGAATTGTATGATACACCTGCCGGTACCTTATACACACCCTCGAACAGGCTCAATCTTCTGTCATTTCCTCCTACCCAGCTCAAATCCTCTGTTATCCTTCTGTAGCAATACATCCTTTTTCCTCCTGTCATACTATCCTGCCATTCATAACTCTCTATCCACATTTACATCTTCCTGCGGTATACTGCTGCCGAAACAGGCGGCAGCGTCACATGCAGCACACGGTTTCCTATCATATAATCGGCTCTGCCGATATTATAACCGCCCTCCGTGGTGAGCATCAGCTGTTCCATCAGTGAACCATTCTCAACACCGATTTCCCATACCGGAATCTCCAGTTCTGTCTCATCATAATTATTATTGACAGCAATAACCACCTGATTGTCTCCCAGAAATCTTCCATAAGCAATCACCTTATGGCTGCCAAACAACGGCTTATAGGAGCCGCGCAGCAAGGCTTTATTTTCCTTATGAATCTTTATCATATCCCGGTGAAACTCTATCAGCTCCATATCCTCTCTGCCCCACGGATAGCTTCTGCGGTTATCTGGGTCTGTCCAGCCACATAAGCCTGCCTCATCACCATAATAAATCGTTGGTGCACCCGGCCATGTCATCTGCATTACCACAGCTTCGCGGAAGGTTCCTTTGTTAATATTCTGATTCGCTGCTTCCGGTCCCAGTGATGCCACTCTTCCCACACGCCGGTTTGTCCTTGTAAGGAATCTGGAATGGTCATGATTCGAAAGCTCATTCATCGCCACCTGTAAGGACTGCATCGGAAGCCGGGACATATGGTGTGACATCGCTGCAAAAAAGCTATCCGCATTTCCGAGCAAATCTCCGCGAAATTCATCACTATGTTTCTCCATACCTGTAAGGAACCAGGTAATCGGTTCCATAAAGGCATCATAGTTCATAACCGTATCCCATTCTTTTCCATGCAGCCACGATTCCGGGTCGCCATAATGCTCCGCCAGAACAATCGCCTCCGGGTTTGCTTCCTTCACGGCATCTCTGAATTTCTGCCAGAACTGATGATTATACTCGTTGCTATGTCCCAAGTCTGCAGCCACATCCAGACGCCAGCCGTCTGCATTATATGGCGCCGACACCCATTTCTTTGCAACACGCAGAATATCCTCTACGAGCGCAGGCGAATCCTCATAGTTCAGCTTCGGCAGCGTATCATGCCCCCACCAGCCGTCATAGCTGGTATTATACGGCCATTTATTCTGGTCATTAAACTGGAAAAAAGTACGGTATGGACTGTCTGCCGACACATAGGCTCCCTTTTCATAGCCTTCCTGCTGTTCATAGATACGCTCCCTGTCCAGCCATTTATTAAACGAACCGCAATGGTTAAACACACCGTCCAGAATAACCCTCATGCCACGCTTATGCGCTTCCTCTACAAGCTGTCGGAACAATTCATTGCTTGCTTCCAGATTCTCCTTATCCGTCACACGCATAATATATCTTGAAGCATGAGAATTATCGTTATCCCACTCTGCCAGCGTTTCCCCTTCATCCTTCACGATTTTTCCAATGTGCGGGTCAATATAATCATAGTCCTGAATATCGTATTTGTGATTGGACGGAGAGACAAACAGCGGATTAAAATAAATAACATCAACGCCAAGATTCTGCAGATAATCCAGCTTGTCCATAACTCCCTGCAAATCGCCGCCGTAAAATTCACGCACACCCATAGCGGCAGGATACTTGTTCCAGTCCTTTACCCGGGCAATTCCCTCTCCGATATAAGAATATTCCCTGTCCAGCGGGTCATTTGAGGTGTCGCCATTGTAAAACCGATCTACGAATATCTGATAAAATACAGCTCCCTTTGCCCAGTCCGGCGTCCGGTACCCCGGTATCAGGCGGAAGTCATAATACGGCTCACGGTTCTTCATCGGACCTCTCTGGTTATAGTAGCACTGCATCTTACCGGATATAATACGGAAGCAGTAGCAGAACATCTCTTCACCAACAGTTATCTCAGTTGCATAGTAGTCAAAGCTCCCCTGCGAGCTTACCATTGACAGCTCTATGCTTTCTTCTCCATGAAGCAGATATACATGATCCACATTATTTTTCAGCGTCCGGAAGCGGATGACAACCTTATCTCCCGGCATAGGCTGAGAAGGATTTACATATGCCTCTGTACAATCACTAAACAGAGCATCCAGGTTCAGCACCGGGCGCATACTGCCCATGTATAACCGCATTTTATTAACTCTTGTCATTTCACTCAACTTTATCTTTAATTCCATGACAATCTCCTGACTCATCTTTATATTCTATTTCTATTATTCTATTCTAGTCTTTATTTTATTATAAACTCTGGGTAAATACAACTGTTTTCTAAGAATGTGAAAAGGACAGCCGCTACTAGCTGTCCTTTTCGGAGAAGGTATTTCATTTCTTATGGGGTGTAGCAAAAAACTATATAATGTATTGGGGGGTTTTTACGTTATTTAGTATAGCATCTGTCCACGCAAAAGTGTGCACAAACTTTCTGCTGCTTAAAAAAAGTTTTTGGCTAAAATAACGTGGGAGTTTTTTCCAGTAGTATTTTTCCCTCGTTATTTTAGCCAAATCCAGTGTAATCTTACACCAATAATGCTTCAAACTCTTCTCTGTCAATTTTTTCCTTTTCAAGAAGAAGCTCTGCACAGCGGTGCAGCACAGACTCATGCTCCATAAGAAGCTTCTTTGCTTTGTCATAGCATTCGTCTACAATTCTCTTTACCTCAGCATCAATGACGCTCGCTGTATTCTCCGCATAGCTTCTGGTATGTGCCAGGTCCCTGCCGATAAATACCTCATCCTCGTCACTTCCATAATGGATAAGCCCCACCTTTTCTGACATACCATACTTTGTTATCATAGCACGGGCAATGCCTGTCGCCTGCTTAATATCCTGAGATGCACCTGTCGTAATATCATCAAAGATAAGCTCTTCGGCGATACGTCCACCCAGGTCAACCATAATATCCTGCAGCATTCTGCCCTTTGTATTAAACATCTCATCCTTTTCCGGCAGCGGCATCGTATATCCTGCTGCACCGATACCGGTAGGAATAATAGACACAGAATAAACCGGTCCTACATCCGGCAGTACATGGAACAGAATCGCATGACCTGCCTCGTGATAAGCTGTAATTTTCTTTTCTTTTTCGGTAATGATGCGGCTCTTCTTCTCCACACCGATACCTACCTTCACGAAGGATTCCTTTACATCCTCCTGCGTGATAAAGCTTCTGTCACCCTTGGCAGCCAGAATCGCTGCTTCATTCAGCAGATTCTCCAGGTCTGCACCCGTGAAGCCTGCCGTGGTTCTGGCAATCTCCTTAAGATCAATATCGTCACCCAGCGGCTTATTTTTTGCATGTACGCCGAGAATTTCCTCTCTTCCTTTTACATCCGGTCTGCCGACCATAACCTTGCGGTCGAAGCGCCCCGGGCGGAGAATAGCCGGATCAAGAATGTCCACACGGTTTGTTGCAGACATTACAATAATCCCTTCATTGGCACTGAAACCATCCATCTCTACCAGAAGCTGATTCAGCGTCTGCTCCCTCTCATCATGTCCGCCGCCCATACCGGTTCCTCTTCTTCTGGCTACGGCATCAATCTCATCAATAAATACGATACAGGGTGCATTCTTCTTGGCATCCTCAAATAAATCACGGACACGGGAAGCACCAACACCGACAAACATTTCCACAAAATCAGAACCTGAAATGCTGAAGAAAGGCACTCCCGCTTCTCCGGCTACTGCCTTGGCAAGCAGAGTCTTACCTGTTCCCGGAGGTCCCACGAGCAGCACGCCCTTCGGAATCCTCGCACCCACCATCAGGTATTTTTTCGGATTCTTCAAAAAATCCACGATTTCTGCAAGCTCTTCCTTCTCTTCATCAAGACCTGCCACATTCTTAAAGGTGACCTTCTTCGCTGTATCTACTACCATTCTTGCGCGGCTTTTGCCGAAATTCATCACCTTACTGTTGCCGCCTCCGGCTGCCTGATTATTCATGTAAGCAAAGAATACCATGAGGATCACGGCACCAATTAAAATTGGAAATATAGTCGTCAGAAAAAAGCTCTCACGCTGCACATCTGTGACATAGTATTTTTCCATGCCTTTCTCGTTCAAGTCCGCGATAACATCCTTGACATCCGGCACATACAGACTTTTCTTCGTATTATCTGTAAATTCAACTACCAGCTCGCCTGTCGGCGTTTCACCGCTTCCGTTCTGCTTGATAATAACAGAAGCTACCTCGCCTTTCTCCACACTTTCAAGAAACTGCGGATATGTGTAATTGTTCACATTATACTGCTTTCCTGTCATCCAGAGCATGACGACCACAAGAATCGCCATAATAGCAAAATAAATTCCCAGTCCTTTTGTTTTCAAATTCTATCCTCCTCTCCAGGCATCCGTTTCTTTAACATGCCTGCTATACCTCTACAACACCGATGTACGGCAGATTTCTGTATTTCTGATCATAATCCAGTCCATAACCAACCACAAACTCATCTGGAATATTAAAACCGACATAGTCTACCTTTACATCCGTCACACGGCGCTCCGGTTTGTCCAGAAGCGTGCACAGACGCACTGAATTTGGATTTCTCTTATGCAGAAGCTCAATCAGGTAGCTCAGTGTTCTTCCCGAATCAATGATGTCCTCCACAATCAATACATCCTTCCCATCCAACGGCTCATCCAGGTCTTTTACAATCTTAACAACTCCGCTTGACTTTGTACCCGCTCCATAACTGGACACTGACATAAAATCAAGGGAAACCGGCACAGTAATCCGCTTTGCAAGCTCACAGGTAAAAAATACACCGCCTTTTAATACGCAAATCAGATGAACTGATTTGCCTGCATAATCCCTGCTTATCTGCGCACCAATCTCCTCTATTCTCTTGTCTACCTCTTCCTCGGTAAGCAGGACTCTGACCTTATCTTCCATAGTTATTTACCTCCATTTTATCTCTGCTCTTATCGCCCGCCGGGTATCTTTTTTTATCTTATATCCTTCACTGATTCGATAACCTATAACCCACAGAATATGGCTTCCGTCCGCCAGCAGCCATATCTGTTCTCTCTGCTCACGCGGTATTTTGGAATCTATCATGTAGGACTTGAGCTTCTTCCTCAGATTTTTATCTGAAAATTCCAGATAATCACCCTCCCTGCGGGTTCTTAACTGCAAAGTATCTTTTATTTTATCATAATCAAACCATTTCGTATAGATATTTTCTTCATTTTTATCGATTTCTTTTCGGGGAATCTGTTCCACAGGAAACGGTGCTGACAAAATCAATGTCCCACTTCCGTCAGGAAGCTCAAATTCGCCTTTCTCATAAACATCCACTGCACCGCTCTCCACAGGATTTGCCGTGCAGCCTGTCAGCATGATTCTTTCGTACTCCCTGACAGCGCGAATTCCACCTGGAAGCCATACCTCCCTTCCTGACCGTCCCTCTCCAAGCTGCAGCACCATATCAAGATGTACCGCCTGCAAATCCTTTCTTCCTTTTCCCAGAGTATCTGCCGCCATAAAAATAAGCTGCTTTTGTATCACGATATCCTGCTGCTTAAGCTCTGCCAGTCTCAGCATCACTCCCCTGTCATCCGTTTCTGTGCAGACCTCCCATGCCGCCTCCGCCTGTTTTTCTATATAACGCTCTGTCTCTGCAAGAATCGCCGCACATGATGCAATATGCTCCACACTTGCCGGATTAATCATTTCCTCAAGGCAGGGAATGACTCTGCCGCGAATACGGTTTCTTGTATACATCAGTTCTTCATTTGTATAGTCCTCACGCCAGCCTATCCCCCGCCCAATCAGATATTGCAGAATTTCTTCCTTTCTGACACATAATAATGGCCGGATTCTGTTGCCTGACAAAGGCCGCATTCCTGCCAGACCGGCAAGCCCGCTTCCTCTGCACAAATGATACAGTACTGTCTCTGCCTGGTCTGCCATATGATGCGCTACTGCTATCTTATTGCAGTTCTTTTCATTTAATACCTTTTCAAAGCACTGATAGCGCAGAAGCCTTCCCATCTCTTCCGTCGAACACCCCTGCTTCCCGGCTTCCTCCTCCACCTTATAGAAAAAGCTGCTGTAAGATATATTATATCTTTCGCAAAGCTGCCGTGCATACTGTTCGTCACCGTCTGCCTCTTCCCCTCTGAGACCGTGGTGAACATGCACGCAGAAGAATGTGAATCCCAGCTCCTCGCGCAGTGCAAGCAGCAGGAAAAAGAGGCAGACAGAATCTGCCCCTCCGGATAGCCCCAGGACAATCCTGTCTCCCGGCTCAATAAGCTTATTTTCTATAATAAATTCTCTGACCTTTTTCTCCATGTCAGACTTCCTCTCTATTTTGTAATATCTGTGCAACGTTACACCTCTACTATATATAAAAGCCCTCCAAAAGTCAAACGATATACCAGGTCAGGCAGCTTTCTGCCAGATTCCTGTCACCAGTACTGTCATATCATCCATAATTTTCTGCCCTGTGTATTCCCGGACAGCCGTCAGAAGCTTGTCTGCCATTTCCTTTGGATTCTTCGTGTCAATATCCATCAGCAATCTTCCCAGCTCCTCTTCCTTGTTTTCACTCTCAAATGCCTCCAGTACACCATCTGACACCATAACAATATAATCACCGTCATAAAGCTTTTTACAGGCAGCTTCATAATCCACATCCTTCAGTACGCCAATCGGCAGGCTGGTGGATTTCATAACCTCCACCCACTGATTGCGCTTAATAAATGTAGCTGCAGCACCTGACTTATAAAAATTGCATTTACCCGAATATAAATCAGTTATCGCCAGATCTATTGCTGCTGAAGCCTCTCCGTTCTCCTTTCCAAGAAGCACAGAATTAACAAGCCGCAGCGCCGTTTCCTCTTCATATCCTGCCTTCAGCAAATCCTCCAGAAGTCCGATAATCTCCTCACTGTCACCACTTGCTTCACCACCGGAGCCCATACCGTCAACAATTCCCATAAGAAGCTGTCCCTCCATCAGCTCTGTACAGGAAAAATTATCTCCTGAGATTGTTTCTCCTGTCTTTGTCACCCCACTGACGCCATGGAGCACCATAAAATTCGGCTCCTCCACAAAGCCATATACCGCAAACTCTCCATTCACGATTGCTTTTCCGTCCGAGCAGGCACGTACCTTTTTCCCATAGCCCCTGCCGATATAGGTACATGCCTCCCTCACAGTTACAATCCTGCCTCCCAGGCTTCTCATTTCAATCTGCAGACGGTCCCTTCCATTCTGCTGTCTGATAATTCGTACATAACGCACCTCCATTCTGGCACGCTCGAGCGCCCTCATAACCGCCTCCTCCTGCTTTCCACGCATCTTATATTCTCCCATCTGCTGTGTCATATCCTCCAGCAGCGCTGCTGTCTCAGACAGCTGTACTGCTGCCGCAAAGGATAAATCGTTCTGGCTGTGAAAACGGCCTATACTTCTTGCTAACGCTTTAAAGGAGCCTGCCAGCTCCGTCAGCCTGCCCTTCTTCTCTTCTATGCTGCTGTCCAGCATCATGCTTCCTGCCCCTGTTTCTATCCGAAACGCCATACTGCCCGGAAGAAGTAAAAACAAAATACTTCCTGACGCCGCTCCCATGAGGTTGTCCATCTCCAGTAAAAACGGTGCATACAGATTTCCCAAAATCCAGCTTCCCGCAAGAAAACCTGCCACGCTTCCAAGTCTTCCCAACATTCTGAAAATACCTGCCATAATCCCCAATGCACAAAACATTCCCAGCATACTTCCATCTCCATGCCACAGAGTCATTACCATACCGCATGCCGCACCCGCCATGGCACCCATACCGATTCCATGACGATAAGAAAAAAGCAAAATTCCCAGATACATACATGCAGGAGCAACCGCTACTGTAAAAATACGCTGTCCCTTCAGTGCATACAAAAGAATTCCAAATAAAATACCGACTGCTGCTGTTTCTTCATTGCTCAGTGTCTCATAGCTCTTTTTGAATAATACGGCTTTGATGCCTGTCCTGAATATCTGTGTCAGGGCAAATACCAACAGACCCTCACACACTCCCGCGAACAGCTCATATTGCGTATTTTTTCCCATAAACGCCCCTGCACTCTGAATTGCCAGCACACAGATTCCTGCCAGTACTCCTGCTGCAGTTTTTCCGGTTTTTCCTCTTCTGACTTCCCAGAACCCAATCAGTACCGCAAAGCTCATCATAGCAAGCAGATACTTAATAGCAGGTATAGCTGGCATGACCGCCGCCATTATGGCAAATATAAGCGGAAACGTAATCAGTCTCTGTCCTTTTTCCAGATAAAGTGCTGCAAAATAAGCAAAGCCAACCGGATTATATATTCCTGTCATACATAATGCTGCTGCCGCTCCCATCATTTGTACGCCGACTCTCCGTAATATCTTTT
>JAGANQ010000083.1 GCA_017624115.1 Lachnospiraceae bacterium | reverse complement strand
GGTGTTATGAGCTTTGCAGAGATGGATGCCATGATGTACAAGATTGAGGGCGAGGATTTATATCTTATTGGTACAAGCGAGCATTCGATGATTGGTAAGTTTATCGACACCATTATTCCGGAAGAGCAGCTTCCACAGACATTGACAAGCTACTCTCCATGCTTTAGAAAGGAAAAGGGCGCGCATGGACTGGAGGAGAGAGGCGTATACCGTATCCATCAGTTTGAAAAGCAGGAAATGATTGTGGTATGTAAACCGCAGGACAGTAAAATGTGGTTTGATAAGCTGTGGCAGAACACGGTAGATTTGTTCCGGTCTCTGGATATTCCGGTGCGTACGCTGGAATGCTGCTCCGGTGACCTGGCAGACCTGAAGGTGAAGTCCATTGACGTAGAGGCATGGTCTCCACGCCAGAAGAAGTATTTTGAGGTAGGAAGCTGCTCCAATCTTGGCGATGCACAGGCAAGACGTCTCAAAATCCGTGTAGTAGGTGAGGACGGCAAGTATTTTGCACATACTCTGAATAATACCGTAGTTGCTCCGCCTAGAATGCTGATTGCTTTCCTTGAGAACAATCTGAATGCGGACGGAAGTGTCAGCATTCCGAAGGCATTGCAGCCATACATGGGCGGAATGACAGTGATAAAATAATGACAAATGGCTGTCACATGAAAATAGATTTTCGTGCGGCAGCCATTTTTAAACAGCGAATGGGGAGGAAAACATGATGGTGATACTGGCTATGCTCTTATCTGGTGTGCTGACAAGCACATTTTTCTACAAAATGTTCTATGAGCCGACGCACATGGAGAGGAACACAGCACTGGGGGTAATGGTAACGGAAGAGGGAAGAGAAAATGCAGAGACAAGGGAAGCTATCCGTCATTACCGGTCAATGCAGAGAGGCGCGTTTCTGGCATCCGGCAGCCTGCTGTTTCTGGGGATAATCTGTGCCCTGTTTTCAGCAAGGATGGGGATACTGCTGGAGATATTCCGGCTGCTGCTTACATGGGAGACTTTTTTCTACATGTATCAGAAGTATCAAAGAAAGATTATTTGTCTGAAATATGAAAATCAATGGCTGGAGGACACGGCAAAGCATATGTGTTATATGAAGGCGCATATGAACGTGTACCGGAGGGAGCTTTTCAATGACCTTGCCTTTGTTCCCCTCTTTTTGCTCCCGTTTCGTGCGTTTTTCTATCCGGAAGCCAGAGAATACTTACAGGGCAATCTGATTCATGGATTTATTTTTATACTTCCGTTTATGATTCTTCTTGCGCTTCTGGGGGTATATTATAAAGGAGCCGTTAACCGGAATCTGGTCTTTTTCTTTTCCTGCATAGAGGCGGCTGCGATGTGGATTTTCCAATGGAAGCTGCTGTTCTGTAAGGTGGGAGCGGTACAGGCATTTGCAGTATATGTACTGCTGCTTATATTGGGAATGATTATGCTTTTGCCATATATGAGAGGAATTATCACAGACAGAGAGCTTGCGCAGAGGGAATTTCCTGAGAGAATGCCGTCCGATGGTGAAGAGCTGTGGCTGTACGGCTATTACAGAAATAAAAAGGACAAGGCTCTCTGGGTAAAGAAAAAATTTGGGACAGGTATAAGCTTTAATCATGCTCATCCGAAAGCAAGACTGTTAATGGCACTGGCACAGGCAATGGTGTACCTTGGCACAGCTGTGCTTATTGTCATGCTATTTTAAGATGGGATGATGTTGTCAGCGAAAAATTTGTTCATGGAAAATTCATAATTTTATACTTGCAAAAACTGCGATATGTGTTATAGTGGTTATAGAACAAATATGAAACGTTTAGTTCTGGAATGGAGGAGTGGTTATGAATATCAGTAAATTTACTCAGAAGTCACTGGAAGCAGTGAATGGTATGGAGAAGCTGGCATATGAATATGGCAACCAGGAAATAGATGAAGAGCATTTGCTATACAGCCTGCTGACGCAGGAGGACAGCCTGATTCTCAAGCTGATTGAGAAGATGGAGATTCAGAAGGAATATTTTTTGAACCGTGTGCAGTCTGATCTGGAGAAGCGTGTGAAGGTATCCGGCGGACAGGTATATATCAGCAGTGCCTTGAACAAGGTTCTGATTTCTGCGGAGGATGAAGCGAAGCAGATGGGAGATGAGTATGTCTCTGTGGAGCACCTTTTCCTGTCTTTGATTAAGAATCCGAATGCAGCAGTTAAAGAATTATTCCGTGAGTTTGGCATCACCAGAGAGCGCTTCCTGCAGGCGCTTTATACTGTGAGAGGCAATCAGCGGGTAACAAGCGATAACCCGGAGGCTACCTATGATACACTGGAGAAATACGGTCAGGATCTGGTGGAGAAGGCGAGAGAGCAGAAGCTTGACCCGGTTATCGGCAGAGATGCAGAGATTCGTAATGTTATCCGTATTCTTTCACGTAAGACGAAGAATAATCCGGTGCTGATTGGTGAGCCGGGTGTAGGTAAGACAGCAGCAGTAGAGGGGCTGGCACAGCGTATCGTGCGCGGCGATGTGCCGGAGGGTTTGAAGAATAAGAAGATTTTTGCGCTGGATATGGGTGCACTGGTAGCAGGTGCAAAATACCGCGGTGAATTTGAGGAACGTCTGAAGGCAGTGCTTGAGGAGGTCAGAAAGAGCGAGGGGCAGATTATTCTCTTTATTGATGAGCTGCATCTGATTGTAGGCGCCGGTAAGACAGACGGGGCGATGGATGCCGGTAATATGCTGAAGCCAATGCTTGCCCGCGGCGAGCTGCACTGTATCGGTGCGACCACACTTGATGAGTACAGAAAATATATCGAGAAAGACCCGGCACTGGAGAGACGTTTCCAGCCGGTTATGGTAGATGAGCCGACAGTCGAGGATACTATTTCAATTTTAAGAGGCTTAAAGGATCGTTATGAGGTGTTCCATGGAGTAAAGATTACCGATGCGGCACTGGTGGCAGCGGCAACGTTATCTCACCGTTATATCTCCGACCGTTTCCTGCCGGATAAGGCGATTGACCTTGTGGATGAGGCATGTGCGCTGATTAAGACGGAGCTGGATTCCATGCCGACAGAGCTTGATGAGCTGTCGAGAAGAGTGATGCAGCTGGAGATTGAGGAGGCAGCGCTTAAGAAGGAAACAGATAAGCTCAGCCAGGACAGACTGGCAGCACTGCAGAAGGAGCTTGCCGAGCTGCGCGATGAATTTAATACAAAGAAGGCACAGTGGGATAATGAGAAGAACTCTGTGGAGAGACTGCAGAAACTAAGAGAAGAGATAGAAACGATAAATAATGAAATTGCGAAGGCGCAGAGAGAATATGATTTGAACAAGGCGGCAGAGCTGCAGTATGGCAAGCTGCCTGCGCTGCAGAAGCAGCTGGCACAGGAGGAAGAGCTGGTAAAGAATAAAGACCTGTCGCTGGTGCATGAAGCTGTGACGGATGAGGAGATTTCAAGAATTATTTCCCGATGGACGGGAATTCCGGTAGCGAAGCTGACAGAGAGCGAGCGGAGCAAGACGCTTCATCTGGCGGATGAGCTGCATAAGCGCGTCATTGGACAGGACGAGGGCGTGACCCGTGTGACAGAAGCGATTCTGCGTTCCAAGGCAGGAATTAAAGATCCAAGTAAGCCGATTGGTTCGTTCCTCTTCCTCGGACCTACCGGTGTCGGTAAGACGGAGCTTGCCAAGGCGCTGGCACAGAGCCTGTTTGATGATGAGCAGAATATGGTTCGTATCGACATGAGCGAGTATATGGAGAGATACTCGGTATCCAGACTGATTGGAGCGCCTCCGGGATATGTGGGCTATGAGGAGGGCGGACAGCTTACAGAGGCAGTCAGAAGAAAGCCGTATTCGGTTGTGCTGTTTGATGAGATAGAGAAGGCACATCCTGATGTGTT
>JAGANQ010000082.1 GCA_017624115.1 Lachnospiraceae bacterium | reverse complement strand
ATAGGAGGTTAGTATTATGAGAAGTGATTCTGTAACAAAGGGCATGCAGCAGGCACCACACCGTTCCCTGTTTAACGCGCTGGGACTGACAGAGGAAGAATTAAACAGACCACTGGTCGGTATTGTCAGCTCTTATAATGAAATCGTACCGGGTCATATGAACCTGGATAAAATTGTAAATGCCGTAAAGACCGGAGTTTCCATGGCAGGCGGTACACCAATCGTATTTCCGGCAATCGCTGTATGCGACGGTATTGCCATGTGTCATGTCGGCATGAAGTATTCTTTGGTAACAAGAGACTTGATTGCAGACTCTACGGAATCTATGGCAATGGCACATGCCTTTGACGCCCTGGTTATGGTGCCAAACTGTGACAAGAACGTGCCGGGACTTCTGATGGCAGCAGCCAGACTGAATATTCCGACCGTATTCGTAAGCGGCGGCCCGATGCTTGCAGGACATGTAAAAGGACAGAAGAGAAGCCTGTCCTCCATGTTCGAGGCAGTAGGCTCCTACGCAGCAGGTACCATGACAGAAGAGGATGTGCAGGAATTTGAAAATAAGGTATGTCCTACCTGCGGCTCCTGCTCCGGTATGTACACAGCAAACAGTATGAACTGCCTCACTGAGGTACTGGGTATGGGACTTAGAGGAAACGGAACGATTCCTGCGGTATATTCTGAGCGTATCAAATTAGCAAAGCATGCAGGTATGCAGGTAATGGAGATGGTAAAGAGAAATATCCGCCCGAGAGATATTATGACAAAGGAAGCATTTATGAATGCGTTAACGATGGATATGGCTCTTGGATGCTCTACCAACAGTATGCTTCATCTTCCGGCTATCGCACATGAGGCAGGTGTAGAGTTAAATATGGAGATTGCAAACCAGATTAGCGCAAAGACACCGAACCTGTGTCATCTGGCACCGGCAGGTCCTACCTATATGGAGGATTTGAACGAGGCAGGCGGTATCTATGCAGTTATGAAGGAAATCAGCAAGAAGGGGCTTCTGAATCTGGACTGCATGACCGTGACAGGCAAGACAGTAGGCGAGAATATCAAGGATGCCGTTAATAAGAATCCTGAGGTTATCCGTCCGGTAGAGAATCCATACAGTGAGACAGGCGGAATCGCTGTATTAAAGGGAAATCTGGCACCGGATACCGGTGTAGTAAAGCGCTCTGCCGTTGTACCGGAGATGATGGTACATGAAGGCCCGGCGAGAGTATTCGACTGTGAGGAGGATGCTATCGAGGCAATCAAGGGCGGTAAGATTGTAGCAGGCGATGTAGTGGTTATCCGTTACGAGGGACCGAAGGGCGGCCCTGGTATGAGAGAGATGTTAAATCCTACCTCAGCAATCGCAGGTATGGGACTTGGCTCCAGTGTGGCTCTGATTACAGACGGACGTTTCTCAGGAGCCTCCAGAGGAGCTTCTATCGGACACGTATCACCGGAGGCAGCAGTTGGCGGCCCGATTGCGTTAGTAGAGGAAGGCGACATTATTAAAATCAATATTCCTGAGAATAAGCTGGAGCTTGCTGTATCGGATGAGGAGCTGGCAAGAAGAAAGGCAGCATGGCAGCCAAGACAGCCGAAGATTACGACAGGGTATCTGGCAAGATATGCTTCTATGGTAACAAGCGGAAACCGTGGAGCGATTCTTGAAATTAAGTAATATAACAGTTCAGGCATAACCTGTATGACCGGCAAAGCTGGCTGCGAATGGCGTGTGCGGAATTGTTATTGAATAAAGCTTTGATAGAAAGAGAGGAATACTATGCAGTTAAATGGTTCAGAGATTATCGTAGAATGTTTAAAAGAGCAGGGCGTAGATACTATATTCGGGTATCCGGGCGGAACGATTTTAAATGTATACGATGCATTATATAAGCATTCCGATGAGATTACACATATTCTGACCTCCCATGAGCAGGGTGCTTCTCATGCGGCAGACGGATATGCGAGAGCGACAGGTAAGGTGGGCGTATGCTTTGCTACCTCCGGTCCGGGAGCAACGAATCTGGTAACAGGTATTGCGACGGCGTATATGGATTCTATTCCGATTGTAGCGATTACCTGTAATGTGGCGGTACCGTTATTAGGACGTGATACCTTCCAGGAAATTGATATTACAGGCGTGACGATGCCGATTACCAAGCATAATTTCATTGTAAAGCGTGTAGAGGATCTGGCAGATACCATCCGTAAGGCATTTCAGATTGCCAGAACCGGCAGACCGGGCCCGGTACTTATCGACATTACGAAGGACGTGACAGCGAATGTCACGGAGTACGAGAAGAAAGTGCCTGTTTATGAAAAGGCGGGTCAGGATATCTGTGAAGCAGATCTGGAAACCGCAGCGGAGATGATTAAGGCTGCAAAGAAGCCGTATATCTTTGTTGGGGGCGGAGCAGTTGCTTCTGAGGCTCATAAGGAGTTAAATACGTTTGTACATAAGGTGCAGGCACCGGTTACAGATTCTTTGATGGGTAAGGGTGCATTTAACGGAGAGGATGAGCTGTACACCGGAATGCTCGGTATGCACGGAACCAAGACCTCTAATTTCGGTGTGACAGAGTGTGATTTGCTGATTGTAGTAGGAGCACGCTTCAGTGACCGTGTTACTGGAAATACAAGCAAGTTTGCACGCAATGCAAAGATTTTACAGATTGATATAGACCCGGCCGAAATCAATAAGAACGTAAAGACACATGCTTCTGTTATTGGTGATGTGAAAGCGGTTCTTACAAAATTAAATGAGATGCTTCCACAACTGGAGCATAATGAGTGGATTGCCCATATTGAAGAGTTAAAAGCAAAATATCCGATGACCTATCATCAGGAGGGGCTGACAGGTCCATTCATCATTGAGAAGATTTATGAAGTAACCGGAGGAGATGCGATTATCTCTACAGAGGTTGGACAGCACCAGATGTGGGCTGCGCAGTATTATAAGTACAAGGAGCCAAGGATGCTTTTGACGTCCGGCGGCTTAGGCACGATGGGGTATGGTCTTGGTGCTTCGCTTGGAGCCAAGATGGGACGCAGGGATAAGACGGTTATCAATATTGCCGGTGACGGCTGCTTCCGTATGAATATGAACGAGATAGCGACAGCCACCCGCCACAACATTCCGATTATTCAGGTAGTTATTAACAATCATGTGCTGGGAATGGTGCGTCAGTGGCAGACCTTGTTCTACGGTAAGCGTTACTCTGCAACCGTATTAAATGATGCAGTGGATTTTGTAAAGCTTGCCGAGGCAATGGGAGCAAAGGCTTATCGTGTGACCAAGAAGGAAGAATTCGAACCGGCACTTCGTGAGGCTATTGAGCTGAATGTTCCAGTTGTTATCGACTGCCAGATTGATAGTGACGATAAGGTATGGCCGATGGTAGCACCGGGTGGAGCGATAGCAGAAGCCTTCAGCGAGGAAGATTTGGAAAATAAGTAGAAGAGTCATAAGATGTTATCTAAGCCCAGGTGAAGATATGCGTCATCTGGGCATCTAATATGATTTGTATGTCTGCGTATTGCGAACAAATGTAATTTTGTGACGAATATCGCTTGACTATACAGTGATAAAGCGTTAAAATGTAACATAAAGTTTGGTTTTCGCTATATACTGATAGGGAAAAGAACCGAGCATACGAGGGAAAGACGCCAAGGAGGATTAGAAAATGGGAAGAGTGTATAATTTTTCAGCAGGTCCGGCAGTATTACCGGAGGAAGTATTAAAGGAAGCAGCAGCAGAGATGCTGGACTACAATGGAACAGGCATGTCCGTTATGGAGATGAGCCATCGTTCCAAGGCATATCAGGAAATCATCGACACAGCAGAGGCTGATTTAAGAGAGTTAATGAATATTCCTGATAACTATAAGGTATTATTCCTGCAGGGTGGAGCATCCCAGCAGTTCGCCATGATTCCGATGAACCTGATGAAGAATAAGAAAGCAGATTACATTATCACAGGACAGTGGGCAAAGAAGGCATATCAGGAGGCAAAGCTTTACGGTGATGCGAGAGCAATCGCTTCTTCTGAGGATAAGACATATTCCTACATACCGGACTGCTCTGATCTGGATATTGATGAAGACGCAGATTATGTATATATCTGTGAGAATAATACGATTTATGGAACAAAATATAAGACACTGCCAAATACCAAGGGAAAAACGCTGGTAGCGGATGTGTCCTCCTGCTTTTTATCTGAGCCGGTGGATGTGACCAAATATGGTGTAATCTACGGCGGCGTGCAGAAGAATATCGGACCGGCAGGTGTAGTTATCGTGATTATCCGTGAAGACTTGATTACAGAGGATGTACTTCCGGGAACACCTACTATGCTGCGTTACAAGATTCATGCAGATAATGGTTCCATGTACAATACACCGCCTGCATATGGTATTTACATCTGCGGCAAGGTATTCAAGTGGTTAAAGAAGATGGGCGGTCTTGAAGCTATGAAGGAGCATAACGAGAAGAAGGCAAAGATTCTCTATGATTTTCTTGACCAGAGCAAGCTGTTCAAGGGAACTGTGGAGCCTAAGGATCGCTCTCTGATGAATGTGCCTTTTGTTACCGGCAGTGAGGAGCTGGATGCCAAGTTTGTAAAGGAAGCCAAGGCAGCAGGCTTTGAGAATCTGAAGGGGCACAGAACCGTAGGCGGTATGAGAGCAAGTATCTACAATGCTATGCCAATCGAGGGTGTCGAGGCGCTCGTTCAGTTTATGAAGAAGTTTGAGGAGGAGAACCAGTAATGTACCAGATTCATTGTTTAAATAAAATTTCCCAGGTGGGTCTTAAGCATTTAACTGACAATTATGCGTTAAATGACAGCTTTGAGGCAGCAGATGCTGTATTAGTCAGAAGTGCGGCAATGCACGATATGGAGATGCCGGAGAATTTACTGGCTATCGCCAGAGCCGGTGCCGGTGTAAATAATATTCCGCTTGATAAATGTGCGGATAAGGGTATTGTTGTATTCAATACGCCGGGCGCTAATGCCAATGCGGTAAAGGAGCTGGTAATTGCCGGAATGCTGCTTGCTTCCCGTGATATTATCGGTGGTAATGAGTGGGTGAAGGCAAATAAGGCTGAGGAGACAATCGGCAAGCTGGCAGAGAAGGAAAAGTCTAAATTTGCCGGATGTGAGCTGATGGGTAAGAAGCTGGGTGTCATCGGTCTGGGTGCTATCGGAGCAAAGATAGCGAATACAGCGGTAAGCCTTGGCATGGAGGTTTATGGCTATGACCCGTACATTTCCGTGGAGGCAGCATGGAGCCTGTCCAGAGATGTACAGCATATCAAGAATGTAGAGAAGATTTATACAGACTGTGATTATATTACGATTCATGTTCCTGCACTGGATTCCACAAAGGGCATGATTAATAAGGACAGCATCGCTATGATGAAGGATGGCGTTATCGTGCTTAACTTCTCCAGAGATGCACTCGTAGCAGAGGAGGATATGGCAGAAGCGCTGAAGGCAGGCAAGGTAAAGAAGTATGTGACAGACTTTGCAAATCCGGTTTCTGTCAATATGGAAAATGCAATCGTACTGCCTCATCTTGGAGCTTCCACAGAGGAAGCAGAGGATAACTGTGCGGTAATGGCAGTAAATCAGCTTATGGATTATCTCGAAAATGGCAATATTAAGAATTCCGTGAATTTCCCGGCATGTGATATGGGTGTCTGCACAAAGGCAGGACGTATTGCCATTCATCATAAGAATGTGCCGAATATGCTTGCGAAGTTTACAGGTGCATGCTCTGCCGAGAATATCAATATTTCTGATATGATTAACAAGAGCAAGGGAGATTATTCTTATACGATGATGGACATTGACTCTCCGGCGACAGAAGCTGTAGTCAAGGTAATCAGTGAGATTCCGGAAGTATTAAAGGTGCGTGTCGTAAAATAAGAAAGCAGTACACAGGAGGAAAATATGGCTGTAGTAAAACCATTCCGTTGTATCAGACCGGATGTAAAGGTGGCAGACCGTGTGGCAGCTTTGCCATATGATGTATATAACCGTAAGGAAGCATGTGTGGAGGTGGCAAGAGAGCCATTATCCTTTTTAAAGATTGACAGGGCAGAGACACAGTTTGATGACAGTGTTGATACCTATGACGAGCGTGTGTACCAGAAGGCAAAGGAGCTTCTGGATGGCATGATTGCTGATGGAACCTTTGTAACAGATGACAGTGAGTGCTATTATATCTATGAGCTTACGATGAATGGACGTGCGCAGACCGGTATTGTCGCATGTGCGTCTATTGACGATTATCAGAATAATGTCATTAAGAAGCATGAGAAGACGCGCGCGGACAAAGAGGCAGACCGTATTCACCATGTAGATACCTGCGATGCGCAGACAGGACCGATTTTCTTAGCATATCGTTCCAGACAGGTTATCAATGATACAGTGGATAAGGCAAAGAAGGAAGCTCCACTCTATGATTTTACCGCACCGGATGGCGTCCGCCATACTGTGTGGAGAATTGCAGACGAGAAAGAGGTAGATACGCTTAAGAAAGCGTTTGCTGAAATCGACAGTATTTATATCGCAGACGGACATCACCGTGCAGCTTCTGCTGTCCGTGTCGGTCTGATGAGAAGGGAAGCAAATCCAGGCTATACCGGTGACGAAGAATTTAACTTCTTTCTGTCCGTATTGTTCCCGGATGACCAGCTGATGATTATGGATTACAACCGTGTTGTAAAGGATTTAAACGGACACAGCACGGAGGAATTCTTAAAGCTGGTAGAAGAAAGCTATGAAGTAGAGAAGCTGGGAGCAGAAGCCTATAAGCCGGTGAAGGTGCATGAAGCCGGCATGTATCTCGAGGGTACATGGTATAAGCTGACAGCAAAGCCTTCTATCTGTAATGATGACCCGGTAGAGGGACTGGACGTATCTCTGCTGCAGAAATATCTTCTGACACCTGTGCTTGGTATCGGTGACCCGAAGACAGACAAGAGAATTGATTTTGTTGGTGGAATCCGCGGACTTTCAGAGCTGGAGAGAAGGACAAGAGAGGATATGAAGGTGGCATTTGCCATGTATCCGACTTCTATCGCACAGCTTTTTGATGTGGCAGATGCAAATCTGCTGATGCCGCCGAAATCTACCTGGTTTGAGCCAAAGCTGAGAAGCGGATTATTTATACATAAGTTGAGTTAAAAAAGACTAAAAAGAGCATCCGAAAAAGGGTGCTTTTTTTCTTGACAAAACCTTTATTCTGCTATATGATAGGAAATTGAAATTGGATTTCAAATTAGAAATCAGAAATGGGGTTGTCAAATATATGAAACGATATACAAAGCTGCTGCTTCTTATAGCAGTGCTGACATCTTTGTTTTTTACCTCCTGCGGTGCAGCGGATAAGTACAGAGATTTGGACGAAAATAAAATTACGGTTATTGCTACACTGTTTCCACAGTATGATTTTGCAAGACAGATAGCTGGTGAGTACGCCAATGTAGTGCTGTTGCTTCCACCGGGGGTGGAGAGCCATTCCTATGACCCGTCTCCGACAGACATTATTGCGATTCAGAATTCAGATGTATTTCTTTACACGGGTCCGTATATGGAGAGCTGGGCAGCTGATGTGATAGAGGGAATCAGTGGTGATACCTGTGTCGTGGATTTGTCGGCGCATGTGCCGCTGGTGAAAGAAGAGGATATCGAAGCAGAGTATGAGAGCGCACATGCAGAGCATGAGGATGAGCACGACCATGACCACGAACATGAGCACAGCCATGCACATGACCATACCTATGACCCACATATCTGGACCAATCCTGTCTATGCAAAAATCATGGTGGAGGACATTGCGGAAGCTTTTATAGAATGTGACCCGCAGCATGAATCAGAATATGTAAAGAACAGGGACGCATATCTTATGGAGCTTGACAAGCTGGATGCGGAAATCCGTAATACCGTAGCCAATGCGAAGCGCCGGGAGCTGTTCTTTGGCGGACGGTTTGCCATGTATTATTTTACAAAGGAATATGGACTTACCTATGAGGCTGTGTATGATTCCTGTTCCTCAGAGACAGAGCCGAGTGTACAGTCAGTCATGCATGTGATTCAGAGTATGAAAGAGGAGCAGATACCGGTTATCTATTATGAAGAGCTGGTAGACCCGCGGATTGCGAGGACGATAGCAGAGGAAACAGGCTGTGAGATGCTTCTGTGGCATTCCTGCCACAGTGTATCGAAGAAGGAGCTGGAGGCGGGTGCTGCCTATCTTGAGCTTATGTGGCAGAATCTGGAGAATCTGAAGGTTGGATTAAACTAAAGGAGGAAAAAATGTTACAGGTATCAGTAGAACATGTATCAATCGCATATGAGCGCACAACCGTGTTGAAGGATATATCATTTTCTGTGGAGGAGGGTGATTATATCTGCGTTCTCGGTGAAAATGGTTCCGGCAAGAGTACGCTGCTGAAAGGAATTCTCGGTCTGGTTCCTCTGCAGGAGGGTACAGTGAGCTTTCACGGCGAGACAGAGCGCACGCATGTGGGTTATCTGCCGCAGCAGACACAGACGCAGAAGGATTTTCCGGCATCCGTGATGGAGGTTGTGCTTTCAGGGTGCTTAAACAGTAAGGGAAAAAGACCGTTTTACCTCAGAAAAGAACGCGAGACAGCGCTGTATAACTTAAAGCGTCTGGGCATCGGGGAACTTAAGAAAAAGTCCTATCGTAATCTTTCCGGCGGACAGCAGCAGAGAGTACTTTTAGCAAGAGCGCTGTGTGCGACAGATAAGATTATCTTTCTGGATGAGCCAATCAGCGGTCTTGACCCGGTAGCAACGTCGGAATTTTATCAGCTTATCGAGCAGTTGAATAAAGAAAACCACATCTCTGTGGTTATGGTCTCCCATGACGTAGGAACTGCGTTGAAATCAGCGAATAAGGTGCTGCATATTACCAGGGAGGGATGCTTCTTCGGAAGTAAGGAAGAATATCTGCAGAGCGGACTGGGCGCAGAATTTTTACATGCCTGGAATGGAGGAGAGACAAAATGACAATCTTACAGGAAATGTTTTCTTATCATTTTATGATTCGTGCCGTTGTTATAGGCGGACTGGTTGCGCTCTGCGCTTCCCTTCTGGGCGTAACGCTGGTACTCAAGCATTATTCCATGATTGGTGATGGGCTGTCACATGTGGGCTTTGGCGCATTATCCGTGGCAATGGTGATGAATGCAGCGCCGCTTGCGGTAGCGGTTCCTGTCGTGATACTGGCTGCATTTCTGCTGCTTCGTATCAGTGAAAATGGTAAGCTGAAGGGAGATGCGGCAATCGGACTGATATCGAGCAGTGCGATTGCCATTGGTGTCGTGGTGACATCGCTTTCCAGCGGTATGAATGCGGATGTATACAGCTATATGTTTGGCAGTATTCTCTCCATGAGTGAGAGTGATGTGGTTTTAAGTGTAGGACTGTCCGTGGTCGTACTTCTGGTTTTTGTCCTGTGTTATAATACAATATTTGCTGTGACCTTTGACGAGCGGTTTGCCAAGGCAAATGGAACAAAAACAGGCTGGTATAATATTCTGCTCGCGATTCTGACGGCGATTACGATTGTGGTCGGAATGCGGATTATGGGAACGATGCTGATATCTGGTCTGATTATCTTTCCGGCGTTAAGTTCCATGAGAGTATTCCAGAATTTCCGCAGTGTGATGATAAGCTCGGCGGTGATATCGGTGGTATGCTTCTTCATCGGAATCGTGATTTCTTATTTACTGGCAGTACCTACGGGAGCAAGCATCGTGCTTACGAATCTGGCAGTATATCTGCTCTCTGCTGCAGCAGGCAAGGTGCTGGGTGTGGATTGATACAGCTTTTTTGATGTTTTGGAAGAAAAATTATAAAAATATCCATGGAAATTAAAAGAGGTATCGTTTAAAATAAAACCGGAAGCTAACAACAGACTGGAATAAAATCCGTGTACAGACGGTAGAAGTGAGGTAAATATGGAATACAGAAGTATGGACAAACTGGGTGTGAAGCCTTCTATGCTGGGTTTCGGATGTATGCGTTTTCCTAAGAATGCAGATGGAAGCATTAATGAAGCAGAAGCAGAGAGGATGATTGATAAAGCGATTGCAGAGGGCGTTACCTATATTGATACCGCTTATCCGTATCACAATGGTGACAGTGAGCCATTTGTCGGACGCGTCTTGAAGAAATATGACAGAAAGAGCTTTTATCTGGCAACGAAGCTTCCTATCTGGAAGGTGGAGACGTTAGATGAGGTAAAGCAGATATTTGAGGAGCAGCTTGCAAGATTACAGGTAGACTACGTGGACTTTTATCTGCTCCATGCACTCAGCAGGGAAAGATGGGAGAAGATTCTTAAGCTTGGCGTGCTTGACTATTGTGAGGAACTGAAGAAGCAGGGTAAGCTGAAATATCTTGGCTTCTCTTTCCACGATTCCTATGAGGCATTTGAGGAAATTCTTACATACAGAGAGTGGGATTTCTGCCAGATTCAGTATAACTATATGGATACAAAGCATCAGGCGGGTGACAGGGGGTATGCTCTGGCAGAAAAGCTTGGTGTGCCGATGGTCATTATGGAGCCGGTTAAAGGCGGTTCTCTGGCGGTACTGCCTGATGATATCGAAGCTATGTATAAGGAAGCAGACCCACAGGCAAGTGTGTCCTCCTGGGCGCTCAGATGGGTAGGTACGCACCCGAATGTAAAGGTTATTTTAAGCGGCATGTCCACTTATGAACAGGTGGAGGATAATCTTAAGACCTTTGCGCAGTTTAAGCCGCTTGATGAGAAGGAACAGAAGCTGGTGGAGGATGTCGCAGCGGCGATTAGAAGCCGTGTCAAGAATGGCTGTACCGGATGCCGTTACTGTATGCCGTGTCCATTTGGGGTTGACATCCCGAAGAATTTCGCTCTCTGGAATGAGGAGGCCATGTACGGAAACTCAAAGGCAGCAAAGGCGAAATATGAGCGCGAGCTTGAGGAAAGCGCCCGTGCAGACAGATGCCGTAAGTGCGGTGCCTGCGAGAAGGAATGTCCACAGGCAATTAAGATTCGTGAAAACCTTGTACAGGTTACGAAGGATTTCGCCCAGATGTAAGCATAAAAGAACCCACCTCGTTTTAAACGGGTGGGTTCTTTTCAATGTACTTCTGATATAATTCCTCAATGTTCATATCCTGACTTATTGTGTAATGGTCAATGGAAAGAGCCTGCAATATTCTGAGTTCTCGTTTTTTTCGCTCCTCAAGGCATTGAATATATCCCTCGTAGCCCGACAAGCTGTTCTGCTTTCCGTATCCTTGTGATGTGTGGTAATCAATTACAGCGTTCAGCCAGCCGTTTCCGCGTTCATCAAGAACGCTGTCAACCGTCGCTTTTACGTCAGGCTGGTCTATGTAAATTATGATAGGCTTCAAAGGCTTGATAATTTCTGATATCTCTGCAATATATTTCAGGGAGGCTTCTTCCGGCATACCAAATCTCATCATTGTTTCACACATCGGATTCTGTAAGAAAATGCAGTTGAAAACATATATTGTGTCTTTGTCGGCGTTTCCCACAAAGGACTGCCACTTTCCGAGTATTTTTTCCCTCTCTGTTTCAAAATCTGGGAAATCATAATCAGCATAATCAGCAGGGTGTTCCTGTACGCCTTCATCAATACAGCAGACCTTCTTCTTTTTTTCCTTTAGTACCTCAGCAATCATAGCAGCTGTTGTACTTTTTCCGCTGCCCGGAAGTCCTTCTACT
>JAGANQ010000081.1 GCA_017624115.1 Lachnospiraceae bacterium | reverse complement strand
GATAAAGACGAATATCCCGTGCCGAAATCATCCAGTGAAACCTTATAGCCTAAGTCACGTATCTTCTTAATCAGATGTACCGTTTCCTCCATGCTCTCGATAAATACGCTCTCTGTCAGCTCTATCTCGATTTTGGAAGGGTTCAGCCCATACAGTCCTGTATAATACTGCAGCGTATCTATAAACTTGCCATCCTTAAACTGGACAGCAGAAATATTAATAGACATCATTCCTTCATAACCAAACTCTGTCTGCCATCTGTGAAGAGTCTTTAATGATTCTTTAATTACAAAATCTCCTATCTTATGAATCGTGCCATTCTGCTCCGACACCGGAATAAACTCTGCCGGGCTGATATCGCCAAGCTCTTCATCATGCCAGCGAATCAGAGCCTCCACTCCCCTGAGATTCTTAGTCTCAACCTGATACTGCGGCTGATACAGCAGATAAAATCCCTCCTGCTCTGCCACAGACTGCAGCTTCTGCTCCAGAACCGCTGCATCAACAAAGCCTGTCACCATATATTTTTCATAGTGCGTCATCATATTTCTGCCTGACTTTTTGGATTCTATCATGGCGAGATCCGCTGCCCTTATCAAATCTGCCGCACTGCTGATGTCATCTGAACATTCTGCTATACCCATACTTACGGTAATGTAATATTTCATGCCATTGCTCAGTAAGAACGGTGTTTTCAGCTTTTCTTTAATCTCCTCGCCAATCTTTGTAGCAGAATCCTTTGCATGAACCTGCTTTAAACCAATGGCAAACTCGTCATTGCTCAGTCTTGCTACCCTTATATTGTCTGTTTCAAAGCTCTGCAGCATTGACGCAAACTTTAAAAGCAGCTCATCCGCCATCTGCACACCCAGGCGGTCATTAACCCACTTAAAACGGTCAATATCAATATAGAGCACCTGCACCATATGTATATTCTGATTTTCCTCATCAAGCTGTTCATTCAGCCACTGGGTAAAGTAATTACGATTATATACATCGGTAAAGCTGTCATAATAAGCCAGCTTCTCCAGCTCACGTCTCTGAAGCATCTCGCAGGTGTTATCCTGATAGAAGGACACTGTTTCCTTTAAACCATTATCATCATACCAGAAATAGCTAATCTGTGAAATCCATATATTATTGACTGAAAGCTGAAATGTAAAGGTCTCATTCTCTTTTCTGTCTCTTACTGCCTTCCTCCACTTTTCCTGATACTCCTCCCGGTACTCCTCTGCGATACAGTCAACGACTGCCTTCCTGTCTCCGACATGGTCTTCTGCTACCGGAAAAAGACTGTACCATCTTCTTGAGGCAAGCACTACCCCATTCTGATAATTATAATATACGAACCCGTCTGTTGCATTTTCCGATATCAGCTTATAGATACGTCTGGTTTCTTCCAGGCTGTTTTTCGTAGCATTGAGCAAGTCCTCCTGATAGCGGCGTTCATCCTCCATGGCAGCTTCTTTCTCATACATGGATTCTACCTTCTCCCTGGAACGTTCAAAGCCGGTCATATCCAGAAGAATCAGACATATGTAATCCTCAAGCGGCATAAATCCGATGACACGCAGATAAAGGTTTTTTTGCTGGTCAAAATAAGTCTCCATGCAGGATTTCCCATCTGCTTTAATCTTTTCCAGCAGTTCTTTAAGTCCCTCAAGCCCCTCTTTTCCATATTTCAGCAGCATAGTATCCTGCAGGCTTCTGGCGCCAAGTATCTCCTGCGTAACAGAAAACATTCTTTCAAATGACTTGTTGATGTAAACAGGCCATGCTGCATCTCCCTCTGTCTTCAGGCAGAGACAAGCATTAAAAGACTGATCTGCAATTCCTTCTGTTAATTTTTGTTTTACTTCTTTCTCTATCATATTACCCCTCTTCCTGTGCCTGCTCATCCAGCGTCAAGCAATAGGTAGGCAGAAATTCTTTCATAAAATAGTCTGCTTCCTTCAGTCTCATTTTCTCGATTGCAGCAAGTGTCGCTTCTTCCGCCTGCTTAAAATCGTCGTTGCCCATTCTGCGTTCTTCAATACACTTTATCAATGCAGACAGCTTGTCTGCTGCTTTTACCAAAACCCATGATTCCTTCTCTTCTTCTGTCTCTGACAACAAGCCTTCGTACTTTGGTCTGAACTGCTCCGGAAGTCCTGCAAGCAGATTTTGCTTCGCCGCCGCTTCCACTCCGCGGTATGCTGTGCGAAGCTCCGGTGCATAATACTTCACCGGTGTCGGCATATCTCCCGTAATAATCTCTGTGCAGTCGTGGAAAATTGCCAGCAATGCCACTCGCTCCTCGTTTACATTTCCTCCAAAACAGGTATTACGGATAACTGCCAGCGCGTGTGCGATAACCGCCACATCGAGACTGTGCTCACTGATATTTTCTGTCAGTGTATTCCTCATCAGCCCCCATCTATTAATATACCGCATACGGGAAAGCATTGCAAAAAAGTTTTTATCCTTCATTTTCTTACTCCATCACATAAAAATGGAAAATCGTCTGGCTTCTGAATTCTTCGCCAGCATGCAAAACCGGACTCGGAAAATTCTCGTGATGTACACTGTCTGGAAAATACTGTGTTTCAAAGCAGGCACCGTTCCTGCGATAGTACACGGCACCATCCTTTCCTTTTTCCGTACCGTCTAAGAAGTTTCCTGTGTAAAATTGCATACCCGGCAAGTCAGTATAGACCTTCAGACCTCTTCCGCTCTCTTCATCCTCCATACTGGCAACAAGACTGACCTCTCCATCCTCTGTCTTCAATATCCAGTTATGGTCATACCCTTTTCCAAATACAAGGGCTTCATAGTCACAGTCAATGTCCCGTCCAATCGGCTTGGCTGTGTTAAAATCCATCGGTGTTCCTTTTACTGGCAGAATTCTCCCGGTAGGAATCGATTCTGCATCGGCCTCTGTATAATAATCTGCATCAATCCAAACCTTCTGATTCAGGACGTCACCCGAAGCATGTCCCGCAAGATTGAAATAGGAATGGTTCGTCAGATTCAATACGGTATCAGCATCCGTCACTGCCTCATAAGAAATAATCAGCGAATTATCCTCTGTGAGGGTATAGGTTACACAGACCTTCAGATTCCCCGGAAATCCCTGGTCGCCATCCGGGCTGTTCAGTAAAAAGCTGACTGCTGTTCCCAACTCACTCTCCGTCTCGCCGCCTTCCCACGGACGTCTCTGATAACCTGCTGCTCCGCTGTGAAGATTATTCTCCCCATCATTTTTCTCCAGCGGATACCTTACCCCATTTAATACAAACTCTGCTTTCCCGATTCTGTTTGCATGTCTTCCGATTAAAGCACCAAATCCCGGTCCATTCTTTTCATAACCTGTGACATTCGGATAACCAAGTGCAATATCTGCCAAAGCCCCATTTCTGTCCTTCGTCTCTATCGCCACGATAACCGCACCGAAATCAGATATTTTAACCACTGTTCCGTTACCGTTCTCCAGCACATAAAGGCTGGCACGAAAGCCATCCGATGTTATCCCAAAATCTTCTTTTCTGACCCCCATCAATCCGTCCTTCTTTCCACAATTATACATTTACTTTACATTTTACTAAAGTTTTAGCTCTTATTCAACTCCTTTTCCGCACGAAGGCATAGAAAAAAAGGACTAAATTCCTATGACAAAAAAGAACCGCCATGGAAATCTTCCATGGCGGCTCTTTTCTATGCTTCGTCTATTGCTTTGCCTATATCATGTCTCATATATTTATTATCGAAGGAAATCCACTCCGTAGCCGCATAAGCATTTGCTCTCGCCTTCTTAAGATTCTCACCCTTAGCAGTAACCCCCAGGACACGTCCTCCGTTTGTCACGGCCTTGCCATCCTCAAGCTTTGTACCGGCATGGAATACATAATAACCATCCTTATCCTTAAAGGTATCCAGTCCGCTGATTGGGAAGCCCTTCTCATAATGCTCAGGATATCCGTCAGAAGCCAGCACCACGCAGACTGCTGCATTATCCTCGAACTGTAAATCAATCTTATCCAGTGTACCGTCGATGCATGCCTCAAACACATCTACGATATCATTCTTCATTCTCGGAAGCACAACCTGAGTCTCCGGGTCACCGAAACGTGCATTGTACTCCAATACCTTCGGTCCGTCCGGTGTCAGCATCAGTCCGAAGAAGATGACACCCTTAAACTCTCTGCCCTCTGCTCTCATCGCATCAACCGTCGGCTGATAGATATTTTTCATGCAGAACTCATCCACTTCACTGGTATAGAACGGACTTGGCGAGAAGGTTCCCATACCTCCGGTATTCAGACCCTCATCACCATCCTTTGCCCTCTTATGATCCTGTGCTGAGGTCATAATCTTAATCGTCTTACCGTCCACAAAGGACAGTACTGATACCTCACGGCCTGTCATAAATTCCTCGATAACCAGACGGTTTCCGGCAGCTCCAAACTGCTTGTCCAGCATAATGGTCTTTACGCCCGCCTTTGCTTCTTCCAGGTTATTGCAGATAAGCACACCCTTACCAAGTGCCAGACCGTCTGCCTTAAGTACAGTCGGAAACTTTGCTGTCTCAAGGTAATCAAGTGCAGCCTCCGCAGAATCAAAGGTCTCATACGCTGCTGTCGGAATATGATGCTTCTTCATAAAGTCCTTTGAAAATGCCTTAGAGCCCTCGAGAATCGCTGCATTCTTCCTTGGTCCGAATACACGTAAGCCTGCCGCCTCCATGGCATCTGCCGCACCGCCCACTAACGGGTCATCCGGCGCAACAACAACCATATCCACCTGCTTCTCTTTTGCAAATTCTACCAGCTTATCAAATTCCATCACTCCGATATTCACACACTCTGCATATTCTGCAATTCCTGCATTTCCCGGAGCACAGTAAATCTTTTCTACACGGCTGCTCTGTGCGATTTTCCACACAATAGCGTGCTCTCTTCCGCCGCCGCCCACTACTAATATTTTCATGGAGCACCTCCTGTTTTATTTCAGTAACTTTCCATTTGCTATCATATCAATCGCCATCGGCAGTATCTTCCATTCTGCCTCTTCCATAACTCTCTGCTGCAGCACCTTCGGCGTATCACCCTCCTGCACACAGACCGCCTTCTGCAGTAGAATCGGACCGGTATCCGTACCGTCATCTACTACATGCACGGTAGCACCTGTTACCTTTACTCCCCTTGCCAGCGCAGCCTCATGCACCTTCAGTCCATAATAACCCACACCGCAGAAGGAAGGTATCAGGGAAGGATGAATATTAATGATTCTGTTCTTATACTCCTGTACCATCTTACCCGGTACATTGACCAGAAATCCCGCCAGAACAACCAAATCCGGCTGAAATGACTTCACGGTATCAAGCAGTGCGTCATTGAAGATGTCTCTGCTCTCATAATCCTTCGGTGATACACAGACTGCCGGAATACCATTCTGCTTCGCACGCTCCAGCGCATATGCGCCTTTATTATTGCTGATAACAGCTGCAATCTTCGTATTCGTAATCGTACCCTTTGCTATCCCGTCGATAATTGCCTGGAGATTGGTACCGCCGCCAGACACACAGACACAGATGTTTAGCATATCGTAACTCCTTTTTCGCCTGCGGCAGCTTCCCCAAATACAAACGCATCCTCGCCAGCCGCCTTGATTGCTGCGATTGCCTTGTCTGCATCTGCCGGATTGACACCAATTACCATACCTACACCCATGTTGAAGGTATTGTACATCATCTGCTCTGCGATATCTCCGTCAGTAGACAGCATTTTGAAAATAGGCGGAACCTCATAGCTGTTCTTCTGTACCATGGCACGAATTCCGTCCGGCAGCATTCTCGGAATATTTTCATAGAAGCCGCCGCCTGTGATATGGCTGCATGCCTTAATCTTCACGCCTGCATCCTTCACACTCTTCAATGCCTTTACATATATTTTGGTCGGTGCAATCAGTGCATCGCCAAGCGTTGTGCCAAGCGAATCAAAATGTGTATTCAAAGACTCCTCCGTCATCGTAAACACCTTACGAACCAGAGAAAAACCATTACTATGTACACCGGAGGACTTAATCGCAATTAAGGTATCACCAGCCTTTAAATCTTTACCAGTAATCAAATCCTTCTCATCTACGATACCAACTGCAAAGCCAGCCAGGTCATACTCATCTACCGGGTAGAAGCCAGGCATCTCAGCCGTCTCACCGCCGATTAAGGCTGCGCCAGCCTGCTTGCAGCCCTCTGCCACACCGCTTACGATAGAAGCAATCTTCTCCGGTTCATTCTTGCCGCATGCGATATAATCAAGGAAAAATAACGGTTCACCACCTGCACACGCAATATCATTGACACACATGGCAACACAGTCAATGCCTACCGTATCATGCTTATTCATCAAAAATGCCAGCTTAAGCTTGGTTCACACACCGTCTGTACCGGAAACAAGTGTCGGCTTTTCCATGTTCTTAAAGGACTCCAGAGAAAATGCTCCTGAAAATCCACCCAGACCTCCCAGCACCTCCGGTCTCATGGTTCCCTGTACATGCTTCTTCATCAGCTCGACTGCCTTATAGCCAGCCTCAATGTCTACTCCAGCCTTCTTATAATCCATTTCTTCCTCCATTCTGCCGCCTGCGCAGCAATCCGTTTTTCCGTAGCACTATATCTTTATTCTAGCATACCTTTTCTCACTTTGGTGCTATTTTTTTCTTATGTTTCTTATAAGTGTACCTTATACGTTATTTGTTTTTATTAGATTTAGGAATAATCAATTACATCTTACATCTGCTTCAAATATTCCTCATAGCCGATGTTCTCCAGCTTCTCCTTCTTCACCATAACACTGTCCTTTAAGCCTGCAGAGTATGACTTAAGCTTCTCCATCAGCTCTGCATCAGCCGTTGCCAGAATCTTGGCAGCAAGAAGTCCCGCATTTGCCGCACCGTTAATCGCTACAGTAGCCACCGGGATACCGGACGGCATCTGTACGATTGAGTACAGAGAATCCACTCCTCCGAGCGACTTTGTATGAATCGGCACACCAACCACTGGAAGAGGACACATAGCGGCTAACATACCCGGAAGATGCGCTGCTCCGCCTGCTCCGGCAATCATTACCTTATACCCTTTACTCTCTGCATTCTTTGCATAATCAAAAAATACGTCCGGCATTCTGTGTGCGGAAATAACAGTCACATCATAGTCCACACCCAGCTTATCCAGAATTTCACATGCCTTGCTCATAATCGGAAGGTCAGAATCACTTCCCATAACAATACCTACTTTTGCCATTTACATTTCCTCTCTTTCTGTATTTAGTTTGGTATCAGCCAAATGCTTTATTTAACAATTCTGTTCCCGGAAGTACAAATCTTCCGTCCTTTATGATAACGGTCTTTGTTCCGTCAGCGCTGTGACAGGCAATCTCCGCTATCTCATCATATGGAATCGTAATGTCTGTATGGCAGTTAAAATATGCCTTTGCCATATCTGTATGACGAAGCCTCGAGAAATCATTCTCTCTGGCGATAATCTCCTTGCCGTCCGGATTATAGACCTTCACATCCTCCGCTCTGCTGTAACAGGTATCGCCCACTGCAAAATGAGGACCTGTCTTCTCCGCAATCAGAATCGGGAGCTTGCCTGCGATATTATATTTTCTCGCCATCACATATGCAGTTGTATTCGTACCGATGGCAAACTCGCCAAGCGGCAGTGTTTCCTGATTCTGCATGACATTTTCACGGAAGTATGATTTATTTGCCTCTTCCTCTGCAAAGTTCCCGCAGGTATAGGAGCTGATACAGCCATCCTTAAATTCCACCCGAAGCTTCTTATATGGAAGCTCATTTAAAAATACCTCACTGACATAGAGTATACCGTTAGTGCCCTTAAGCTCCGGCGAGGTAAACACCTCCCCTACCGGAATATTCACATCAGCCACGCAATTTTCAAACTTTGTCTCCTTCTGTGGGTCAGAAAGTTCTACAAGCTGCACGGTAAGGTCAGTGCAGTTGTCCCCGGCACCGAGAATCGTCACATATTCTGCCTGATCCAGTGCATCTATGATATTCTGCTGGACAGTCTTATATACCTCATAGTCCAGTGTATTGATTTTCACTGTCTCTGCAAATATCTTCTCGTAATCCGCTCCGATTTCCGGTGTCGGGAAGGCAATAATCGTAAAGCTTCTCTCCTCCGGCTTAATATATTTACTCTGAATCTCAGAAGACTCTCCCGCAAAGGCAATCAAAAGCTTCTGCTGCTTCTCACTGAGTGCACATGCTTCCGGCTTCGTCTGCGGAGAGAACGGTTCTTCGCCGAACACCTCCAGCACTGCCGGACCGGCAAAGCCGTTTGCCTCTGTCTCGTATTTCTCGTAAACAGCCTTCAGCACTGATATCTTTCTCTCATAAAATGCCTTATCGTAATATAATGCTTCATCAAAACGATGGTCATACTCATACTGTCTGTTGACCGGCGTCGCAGAATAACCGATTTTCATGCTGCGGCGTCTGTTGACGCTGTGCAGCGCATAACGGCTGATAACCGGCTTTAAATGCAGCTTTGCAAAGCCTTTTACTGCTGCACGGATAATTCTCTCAAAGCCAATCGCGTATCGGATGTTCACTGTCTGCTTCTTATCAAGCGGCTTTCCTGCCAGCTCAAAGCCCTTGCGGAAGCCCTCTACATAAGCAGCCGCAATCTTCTCGATTTCCTCCTCGGGAAGTGTATTCAAAAACTCTGCCGTACGCCTCTCACAGTCTGTAATATATTCTCCATACTGGAATAAATAGCGTACGTCAGATAAATCACTCTTCATAATAATTTCTTCTGCGAAGGAAAATGACGAATCCACACCCTCCCTGATTCTGTCCGCATAAAATACGTCACAGTAATCACTCATATACCAGTAAACAGCATCCTTAACCTCTTTCTCATCCGGCAGCTCTTCCTCAAACAGATTATACAGCTCGATAAAAAGTTCAGCACCAACTGTGATATAATGCAGTCTGTGCTCATATGCGTCGGCAATCATCGCACGAAGCTCCGCATAAACCACGCACAAAAGCTGCCCAAATTCCCTGCCAAGCTGTTTTACCGCATAAGCAGGATTAGCATAGCTCGTTTCATATGATTCCGGCATTAAATCTGCATATAGCTTACGGTTATATGCTGCCAGCTCACCATAACTATACTGCTCCAGCTCTTCACTCTCAATTTTTTCAACAAGCTCCCGTACCATCAGAATATATCCTGCCGTACGCCTGAAATAATCCTGAAACTCTGCTGCACATGCTGTCTCTTCATATATCTGTGCGATACGCTCCATTGACAGCTCATAGCGCTCTTCTACCATTTCATTTTCCTGTGCCCACAGCCTGCGGCACTCCATTGTTTTTAACAGACTCAATTTCTTTCTCCTTTATAAGCCAATCAGAAATACAAGGCTCATCCCGATCAGCATCACTGCACTTAATATTGTTCCAATCCAGGAAAACAGGAAGAATATCTCTTCCTCCTGAAAGCTTTTCACTCCGATATATAACCCTATTGACGAGAGAAATATCGACATAAGTCCCATAAATCCTATTTCCCGCCCTGCATTTCCATCCTTATCGTAAGATATCCAGACTGCCATGCAAAAAAAAGCAACTGCCAGCCCCGCAAGAATCGTAGAAAAAATCCCGCCCACAGACTGACTCTTATCTGTAAATTTATATTTTCGTCTGTTCCGGTTCTTACGCTCCTTCACAGTTCTTCCTCCTCTTTCTTACCAGACAGAAAACCAGATAGCCTGCGATTCCTCCCAGTGTATTCAAAAACAGGTCATCTACATCAAAGCTTCCCACCTTAAATACAAGCTGCGTTGTCTCCACCAAAAGACTTAAAAGCAGACTGAAAAGGAATACAGGGAAAAATCCCTGTATTCTTTTAAAAAGCATCGGTAAATAAAATCCGTATGGCATAAAACCGATTATATTTCCTACAATATTGTAAAAAACAGTCCAGAATCCCAGACCATGATAATTCCTTATAAAACGTCCAATCTCCTTAAAAGGCACCAGATTATAGTGATATTCCTGTCCGCCATCCATTCTTCCGAACATTTCCGCAAAAAACAGAAAATAGCAAAGCACTGCTATATAACACACAAAAATAATCCTGTGCCAATGCTTTTCTCTCTCATCCTGCATACAGCCACACTTAAAACATAATTCTGGACTTCTGTTTCAGAAGAGCCGCCCCTGTTACAATAGAAAGCACACCTGTCACTACTCCCGCCACCAGAATAATGATTCCCAGAGCAATGCTTCCCGCTCCCGCTACGCTTAAAATCTTATATGTCTTTTCTCCCATTTTACCGAACCTTTCTATTTTGCACCATACTGTTCATAGTATGCATCAATAGCCGCTTTCATTGCATCATCAATAATAATCTTTCCCTTATATGGTTTATTATACAAATGCTCGATAACTTCTGCCATTGTAACAATTGCAGTTGTCTCCATCTGATAATTCTCTCTGATTTCAGCCAGCGCACTCTTCTCACCATGTCCGCGCTCCATGCGGTCTACCGACACAACAAGTCCGAGCACCTTCACATCGCCCTGACCCTTAATGATAGGAAGCGTTTCCTGTATAGAGGTTCCCGCTGTTGTCACATCCTCGATGATGACTACTCTGTCTCCATCTGCCATAGGGCTGCCCAGTAAAATGCCCGTATCGCCATGGTCCTTAACCTCTTTTCTGTTCGCGCAGTACTTTACATCTGCACCATAAAGCTCACTTAACTGCATGGAAGCAGCTACAGAAAGCGGTATTCCCTTATATGCCGGTCCGAACAGGATATCAAAATCCGTACCGAATTTGTCATGGATGGCTCTTGCATAATATTCTCCCAGCTTGCGAAGCTGTGCACCGGTACGGTAAAAGCCTGTATTTACAAAAAACGGTGTCTTTCTGCCGCTCTTGGTTACAAAGTCACCAAACTTCAACACACCACAGTCTACCATAAACTCGATAAATTCCTGCTTGTACTGTTCCATTTTCTTAAAACCTCCTATTTTCAAGGCATTCTGCCTGTTCTTTTTTATTCTTATTACCTACTACATCCTTTTTATACTACCATAAAACTTTAAACTTATCAATCTATTTGCGGAAAAGTCTTGAGTTTTCGCAAACTCTAATTGAAAAATGAATCTGCCTACCCAAAGCACCTTAATAAGCCATGCTCAAACCAGACTTAGAGAGACATATTCTTTTATCTATTTATTCCTTATATTTTTGGTGCTTTAAAAAATGTTTACCGGAATATTTGAGACAATGAGGTTTTTGAAATAAAACTACGGAAATTTAAAGCAACAATAAGGTTGCCTATTTTGGCAACCTTATTACACCTCGTTAATACCTTTTTTGAGTAACTATTTATCATCCCTTCTGTTGCAGCTCGGAATGCCTGTGGTACAAACTGTATCCCTCTATCACTATGAAATACAAGTGGTGATAGTGCAATCACTATCATCTCCGAAATCGGTACTGATATGTCTCAGTTTTGGGGTTCCAAACGTTTATGTTGCTGGGCTGGTTTAACACCAGGGAGCAATGAATCTGCTGGTAAGAAGACAAGAAACTATTGCAACGAGAGGGATTTAATCTAATTTCCTAACTCTATAACACCTCAAAAAGTTGCCTGCCTTAGACAGCTTATTCAAGTGCGCCAATTCGTGGCTGTCCTCTACTTTCTTTCACACTAAAACTCCAAACTATCTGCATTGAGCAGAAAATATTTCATGCCCATGAACACGAATCCTTCCTCATTTCTCCAAGGCTTTTTCGTTCCATTCACTATAATAATCTTCTTAAATGAATCCGGAATATTTCGGAATGAATTAAGTTCCTGCATCTGCTTTTCCCCAGAAGTCATATCATAAGCCACCTGAATGTAATATCTCTGACTGCCCTGGTTCACTACAAAATCAACCTCTAACTGCTTATGAACTCTCTTTCCTTCACTATTCTTT
>JAGANQ010000080.1 GCA_017624115.1 Lachnospiraceae bacterium | reverse complement strand
GACCTTGTTGCAAAACAGATTGATATCACCAAAACCTATCAGCGTCTTCACGGGGAGGATATCATTACCACCCCAAAGACAAGAAAAAGCAAGCGGAAAGTTCCGATTCCGGATTTCCTATGTCAGGAACTGCAGGAATATATGGATTCCCGCTATATGCTTGCTCCGAACGAGAGGCTATTTCCCATTACAAAATCTTTTCTCTCTCACGAGATGGAAAGAGGCTGTAAGTCAACCGGTGTAAAACGAATCCGTATCCATGATATCCGCCACAGTCACGCCAGTTTACTTATCAATCAGGGGTGTGACGCACTTATCCTCGCTGACAGACTTGGACATGAAAAAGTATCCACAACACTGAATACTTATTCCCATCTGTTTCCACACAAACAGCAGGAGCTTGTCAGCAATCTGGAACAGCTTGCGGCTACAGTTGGTGTCACGCCAACCCCAGAGCCTCCAATGGGAAATCCTCTGCTTCAAACCATGGGAATTTCCTATGATGGTAACATGTCAAGTGATTCAGTTACTCCGGATACAGCATATGCCAATGCAGGACTTCCATATGGTCCTATGCCAAAAGAAATAGCATCAGGAAAAGTAATCCCGATGCCGCAAAGAAAAGCTATTTGAAAAACAAAACGATGTGAAATAGAGTAGTTGCGATTAGTAGCAATATAGTAGCAGAGCAAAAGAAAAAGTCCGGGAATGCCCTGTTTGTAAGGCTTCCCAGACTTGTGGCTACTATTCAAACTCTATCGTCGCCGGTGGCTTCCCGGTGCAGTCATACATGACTCTGTTCACGCCCTTGACCTCATTCACGATTCTGTTCGTCACTTTCCCCAGCACTTCCCACGGTAGCTCTGCCGCCTCCGCTGTCATAAAGTCAGACGTAGTTACTGCTCTCAGCGCAATCGCATAGTCGTAGGTTCTGCCATCGCCCATGACGCCCACAGAGCGCATATTCGTCAGTGCTGCGAAGTACTGACCCAGATTCTTGTCCACGCCCGCTTTGGCGATTTCCTCGCGGTAGATGGCATCTGCCTCCTGCACGATTCTCACTTTCTCAGCAGTTACCTCACCGATGATACGGATGCCCAAGCCCGGTCCCGGGAACGGCTGACGATATACCAGATATTCAGGGATGCCAAGCTCCAGACCTGCCTTGCGTACCTCATCTTTAAATAATAAACGCAACGGCTCAATAATTTCATTAAAATCCACACAGTCAGGAAGTCCGCCAACATTATGGTGAGACTTGATAACCGCCGATTTGCCAAGGCCGCTCTCGATAACATCCGGGTAAATCGTTCCCTGTACCAGATAATCTACGGCACCGATTTTCTTAGCCTCCTCTTCAAATACACGGATAAATTCCTCGCCGATAATCTTACGCTTTCTCTCCGGTTCTTCCACACCGGCTAATTTCTTATAGAAACGCTCCTGCGCATTGACACGGATAAAATTCAAATCATACGGACCATCAGGACCAAATACAGCCTCTACCTCATCGCCCTCGTTCTTGCGCAAAAGACCGTGGTCTACAAATACACAGGTCAGCTGCTTGCCGACCGCCTTTGCCATGAGCACTGCTGCAACAGAAGAATCCACACCGCCGGACAGGGCACAAAGCACCTTGCCATTGCCTACACGCTCCCTGATAGCCGCGATTGTAGACTCCACGAAGGAATCCATCTTCCAGTCACCTGCACAGTGGCAGATATTATACACAAAATTAGAGAGCATCGTCATACCCTCCTGCGTGTGCATTACCTCCGGGTGGAACTGAACTGCATACAGCTTTCTCTCCTCATTTTCCATGGCTGCCACAGGACATACCGGTGTATGCGCTGTAATCCGGAAGCCTTCTGGAGCCTTCTCAATATAATCGGTATGGCTCATCCAGCAGATTGTTTTCTCGGAAACCCTGTCAAACAGGCTGGAGCTGCCATCCGTTGTCACCTCAGTCTTACCGTATTCACTGACCGGAGCTGTCTTTACACAGCCCCCAAGCAGATGCGCCATCAGCTGAGAACCATAACAGATGCCCAGAACTGGCACGCCCAGTTCAAAGATATCCGTCGAGCAGCGCGGAGAGTCCTCGCCATAGACACTGTTTGGTCCGCCTGTGAAGATAATTCCCTTCGGGTTCATTTCCTTAATCTTGTCCAGTCCCAGAGTATACGGGTGCACCTCACAATAAACATTGCATTCTCTGACTCTTCTCGCTATCAGCTGGTTATACTGCCCGCCGAAGTCCAGTACGATAATCATTTCTTTTTTCACGGCATATCCTCCTATATTGTCAATATTACATGATGTTGGGGTCAAAAGGTATTTTGCCCCCTGATACCTACGGATGACTGCGCACTTTGTGCTCCCGTCATCCCTGCCGGTGTGTGCACCAGCGTCACTGGCTGATTCATCCGCACAGCCCTGCCGGGAATTATAACAGATGCTGATTGTCACCCGCCGGACGAGAATCATCTCACATCTGATATACAAAGAAGGCTGTCACAGATAACACTGCAACAGACCTGCTTTTTTTAACAAATTTTCAGTTTAAAACGCTGTATGTCCTTTTCGCAGGTCACACGCTCAATCTGGGCTCCAAGCTGACGCAGCTTCTCATCAAAGCCCTCATAGCCACGCTCAATATACTGGATATCATCTATTACCGTATATCCGTCTGCCGCCAGTCCTGCGATTACCAATGCTGCACCTGCGCGCAAATCCGGCGCGCTGACCTCTGCTCCGGTAAGCTTTCTGATGCCATCCACAATTGCCGTATTACCCTCCACCTTAATCGTAGCGCCCATCTTTGCAAGCTCATCCACATACTTACAGCGGTTATCAACTATCGTCTCGGTCACGATGCTTGTTCCTTTGGACAATGCCAGTGTCACTGTCATCTGTGGCTGCATATCCGTCGGAAATCCAGGATATGGCAGAGTCTTAATCTGTGTATGCTTAAGCTCATTATTGCCAAATACTCGAACTGCATCATCTTCCTCTGTTATCTGGCAGCCAATCTCTGACAGCTTCGCAGAAATCGCCTCCAGATGCTTCGGTATGACATTTCTTACTACAACATCACCCTTCGTAGCAGCCGCAGCCACCATAAACGTTCCTGCCTCTATCTGGTCAGGAATAATCGAATATTCTGTCCCGTGCAGTGCTCTTACACCCTTGATGCGGATAACATCGGTTCCTGCACCCTTGATATTAGCGCCCATACTGTTAAGGAAATTTGCAACATCTACAACATGCGGCTCCTTAGCTGCATTCTCCAGAATCGTGTTGCCCTCTGCCAGTGCTGCTGCCAGCATGACATTAATTGTCGCACCTACAGAAACCATATCAAAATACAGATGGCAGCCTCTGAGAGAATCTGTATCTGCAATAATCATACCATGTTCAATCTTTACAACAGCACCCAGAGCCTCAAACCCCTTCTTATGCTGGTCAATCGCACGGATACCGATATTGCATCCGCCCGGAAGCGGCACCTCTGCTTTTCTGTACTTTCCAAGCAATGCTCCCAGCAAATAATATGATGCCCGTATTTTCTTTATCGAATCGTGATCTACACGTACTGTCTTAATTGTCTTTCCTGTTATCTTAACCGTATGCTTACCAAGCCTTTCTACTCCTGCGCCGATTTCCTGAATGGCACTGAGCAAAACGCTGATATCTCTTATATCCGGAATGTTGTCAATCACTACAGGCTCGTCGCACATCACTGCCGCTGCAAGTATCGCCAGTGCTGCATTCTTAGCTCCGCCAATCTCAACCTCACCTATTAACGGAATCCCGCCTCTAATAACATATTGCTCCATTACACACCTCTATCATTTCATACACATTACAACTCATAAAAATCCTACAATAGATTATAGCACATATTCACAATTTGTAAACCTTATTTTATCCTTATTGCACAAAGGCAGCCAGAAATCCCCTGACTGCCCTTCCTGAGTACTCTGATGATTCAATTAATACAGATAGTTTAACGGATTAACAGCAACCCCGTTGATAATAATTTCAAAATGAAGGTGAGGACCTGTACTGTTTCCCGTGTTTCCACTGAGACCGATACGTTCACCCTGGTCTACATACTCACCATAGCTTACTGTAATCTTGCTCAAATGAGCATATCTGGTCCGTCTTCCGTCTGGATGCTGGATAAGAACACAATACCCATATCCGCCATTCCATCCCGCACTGATAACCTGTCCGCCGCTGGAAGCATAAACATTCGTTCCCGTCGGCACACCCCAGTCAACTCCCTCATGCATTCTACCCCAGCGAGGTCCGAAATACGAGGTCAGCGTTCCACCGGAAATCGGCTTAATATAAGTAGGCGGTGTCATAGTTCCTCTCTCAATAATCTGAGGCTGGGACTCCACCATAATATTCTCGTGAATAATCTGTCTGTCTACTTCTCTTCCATTCCTGGTCGTTACAATCGCCACAACCTCCCTGTGTCCGACTGTCCCCTCCTGCTGTACAACCTGTGTCGTAGTATACCAGCTATCATTATCTATATAGATGATGTCCGCCTGATAATCCTCCTCATAGGTTACCTCTTCCTCTACGAGCACGGAAAGCTCTGGTTCCGGTACTGTGATAATCAGCTCCTGGTCAATCTGCAGAATCGAGTTTTCTGTTATGCCCTCGTTTAACTCATATAATCTGGAAGTAGGCAGATTATTTTTCTCTGCAATTACAGACATACAATCGCCTGCAATAACGGTATATATCTGATTTTCTTCCTTCTCCTTCGTAAGCAGGTCATATGCCTCCGCTACAGTAGTAAGCTGCTCAGCCGATACATAAGACTCTACGACCTCTACCTCCTGCTCAAACCCTACGGATAATAATCCATCTACAAATACCGGTTCTTCTTCCTCCTGGGTCTCTTCTCCACCCATGGAAGCAAATACCACCGCCTTGTTATCATTCTGTTCTACTCCTGCCTTGGACACATTAGCTGTCAGAGCTGTGAACGGACTTTCTGTATCCTCCACCAGTTCAATGTTGAATTCATTGTTCACATCGAAACGGTTCTTGGTATCCTCTAGTAACTGTACTACTTCTTCCTTCGTAGCAAAATGCAGCGTTATCTCATTTATTTTAACAGTATATGCCTCCTGCTTTGGAGTTATGACAGAATCCCTGAGTACCTCGTACATTGCTTCTGTTATCTGTGTCTCATCCATTCTTGTTCCCCACAGACGTTCCTGCTCTGTCACCTTAAGCTCCGGATCCATATAAACCAATGTTCCTGCTTCCTGTGTAACCCTCTGTCTTGCCTCCAGAAGTGCTGTCTCAGCAGTCTCCTCATGCTCAGCTGCACCTATAACCTGTCCGTTTAATTCTATCTCATAATAGCTGCGGTCATCCACGGCTGCCTTCTCAAATAACGGATATCCGAACGTGAGACATACAGCAATAGCTGCCATCGACTTTACCATCGTCAGCCTGATTCTCTTTTGCAACACGTTTGCCTTGTTCATAAAACCTCCAGATTTTAACGTTTCCGTAATAATTCCGTAACAATTTTTATTTTACCAAGGCTTGCGCAATTTGTAAAGGTTTTTTTTATACACATCCGTTTCTTTCCAGTTCTTCCTTGATAGCATTAACAGTGGCAATCAAATCCATGCTTCCCTCATCCATGATAATATCAGCATATTTCTCATATAATGGAGTACGCTCATCATATAAGGTACGCAGCGTATAGCCATCCTTCAGCACAACACCGCGCGCCTTCAAATCACCCAGACGCTTTTCCAGATTCTCATAATCAAGCTTCAGATATACAATCGTTCCTATTTCCTTTAAATGTTCCATTGCCTCTTTTCCATAAATAACACTGCCTCCCGGAGCAATAACCGTATGCTCTGCCTCAAATTCTGCATTGACACGGTTTTCTATCGCCATAAAGCCGTCATTTCCCTCATCTGCTATAATTTCACGAAGAAGACGCTTTTCCTGCTCCTGTATCACAATATCCATATCCACAAACTGATAACGCAGAAGCTTCGCCAAAACTACCCCTATTGTGCTCTTTCCGCTTCCCGGCATACCGATAAGAACGATATTTTTCTTCATATGAATCCCCATTTCTGCACCGCCTTCTGTCAATAACATGTCCTGTGGCGGCAGCGCATATACACAGGCCACTGTGCATTATTCTATCACAAAATATGGAAAATAAAAAGCAGGAGCATAATTAAAATTCATATAATTATGCCCCTGCTCTTATTTTTCTCCACGTATAACACTTTCTGTATATTCAAACATTCTATGCAGAATCGCATCGCGCTCCACCTTGGTACAATTCGTCAGCAGATAGTCAATGTCCGCATTTTCCCGTTTTTCTCCTGCAACCAGATACGTTGCATCTATATTAAGCTGTTTATGCAAAATCCACAGCTTGTCTATCGTAAGCCCCGTCGAACCAAGCTCTATCTTGCGGTAATGCTCCTCACCTACACCCAGAATTTCCGCAAACTGAGATTGTGTATAGCCAAGATTATCCCTGACTTCCTTCAAACGTTTTCCAATTTCAACATTTAAACCTTTCTTAGTCCGCTCCATCTGCTGTTACCTCCACATATTACTTTTATCTTATCAACAATGTAACGGGTAATACAGATTACATAATAACCTAATTTTCATCACTTTATGCTCTGCCTAATCTTTCAGCCCTGCAGAAATCAGCCTAAACCGGGCTGTTATTCCCACATTTGCAAATTTCTGCCATATACGCTATACTAGTTTAAAATCCATATATCAGTTTTTACTGATATTTTTCCAAATTATCAGAAAGGAGCACGCTATGCCGCCTCTTCATCTTTTTATAAAGCCCGCATCCGGGAACTGTAATTTACGCTGTAAGTACTGTTTTTACGCAGATGTCACCAGTCTCCGTGAAACCGCCTCTTATGGCATTATGTCAACTGAAACTCTGGAGCAGATTGTGCGAAAAGCGATGTGCTATGCTGAAAATGAATGCACCTTTTCCTTTCAGGGCGGTGAACCCACGCTCGCCGGACTTTCTTTTTATAAAGAGCTTCTGCGCCTGTGCACGGAATATAACAATAAAAGTCTTCCACTCCATTTTGCCATTCAGACCAATGGATATCGTCTCACAGAAGAATGGGCACAGTTTTTTGCTGAACACGATTTTCTTGTAGGCATCTCCCTTGACGGAACCATCCATACGCATAACGCTTTTCGCAAAGCGCCTGACGGGACGGACACCTTTACTGACATTATGCACACAATCGAGCTGTTTCGCAAATATGAGGTACAGTTTAATATTCTGACGGTTGTCAATAAAAAGACGGCAGCCGCCATAGATAAAATTTACCGTTTTTACCGCAAGAATAATTTTGAGTATCTGCAGTTTATCCCCTGTCTTGACCCATTTGAGGCTGTTCCCGGCTCTATGGAGTACTCTCTGACGCCGACAGACTACGGCAGCTTTCTGTGCCGCCTGTTTGACCTTTGGTACGCTGATTTCAAGGCAGGACAGGGTATCTCTGTCCGCCAGTTCGATAATTATCTGTCATTGATTTTATATGGTACTGCCGAAGCCTGTGACATGAATGGTGTGTGCAGCATGCAGAATGTCATTGAGGCAGACGGAAGCGTCTACCCCTGTGACTTCTTTGTACTGGATGAATACCGTTTGGGGAATCTGAATGATGTGGATTTTCCGGCGATTAACGAGAAGCGGAAAGAACTGCGTTTTATCGAACAATCCACAGAGAAGCCGGATTCGTGCCTGCACTGTCCACATTATGCACTCTGCCGCGGCGGATGCATGCGCTGCCGGGTGATGTCAGCCAATTTGAATCCATCTGCAGAGCAGGCAAAAAAAAGCCCGGCAGAGAATTATTTCTGCCAGGCTTATAAACAATTTTTCAATTACGCCCTGCCACGGTTACAAGAGCTGGCAGAGCTGGTATCTCGGGTGTTGTAACACCACACCCGTCATGCTGTTTATTTCCGATATCCTTCCGGATTCGCCAGCTGCCAGCGCAGGCTGTCCTCACACATCTCATCAAGCCCTCGCTCTGCCTTCCAGCCAAGCTCCTCATAAGCCAATGTGGAATCCGCATAACATTCTGCAATATCTCCGGCTCTCCTTGGCTTAATCACATAAGGAACATCCTTGCCTGCCGCCTTGGAATATGCCTTGATAACATCCAGTACGCTATAACCCTTGCCTGTTCCAAGGTTGTATATCCGCACCTTACTCTCCTTCTTAAACATCTCCAATGCCTTCACATGTCCGATAGCCAGATCAACTACATGAATATAATCACGCACACCAGTTCCATCCGGTGTCGGATAATCATTGCCAAATACACCAACTTCCTTGAGTTTTCCCACGATGACCTGTGTGATATATGGTGTCAGATTATTTGGTATGCCCTTCGGATCCTCTCCGATTAAGCCACTCTTATGCGCACCTACCGGGTTAAAGTAACGAAGCAGAATCACATTCCATTCTGGGTCAGCAGTATGCAAATCGGTAAGAATTTCTTCCAGCATCAGCTTCGTTCTTCCATAAGGATTTGTTACGGATAACGGGAAATCCTCCTTAATCGGCACACTCTTCGGGCTTCCGTATACTGTAGCAGAAGAGCTGAACACAATCTTCTTGACACCATGCTTACGCATCACATCGCAGAGCACAAGTGTACCTGTAACATTATTATAGTAATATTCCAAAGGCTTCTGAACCGATTCTCCAACTGCCTTCAACCCTGCGAAATGAATAACCGATTCAATATTCTCTTTATTGAAAATATTCTCCATCGCTTCACGGTCGAGCAAATCCGCCTCATAGAAGGTTACCTTTTTGCCTGTAATCTTCTCTACGCGCTTCAATGATTCCTCACTGGAATTACAGAGATTGTCTACTACTACTACCTCATAGCCTGCCTCAAGAAGTTCAATGCAGGTATGGCTTCCGATAAAACCTGCGCCGCCTGTAACCAATACCGCCATAATATCCTTCCTTTCTTCCGGGGCTGTCACGAGCAGAAAGCTCCTGCTTTCATTTTGTGACAGTCCCATATGCTTTGACATATTTATACGTTTTATACTTCCTCAGGAAGCTCTACCTTTACCTTATCCAGATGCCAGATATCATCTACATAGTTCTGAATCGTTCTGTCAGAAGAGAACTTACCGCATTTTGCCGTATTTAACATTGCCATTCTTGCCCATGCCTTTCTGTCACGGTAAGCCTTATCAATCTTCTGATGTGCTTCTGCATAGGAGCGGAAATCCTTCAGAATAAAATATGTGTCTGCCTTATCACTCTGCTTTGTATTTAACAGAGAATCGTAAATTTCACGGAACAACTCAGGGTCATTCGGTGAATAGTAGCCATTGATAAGCTGCATCAGTACCTTGCGGACTGCCTGGTCATTGTTGAAGATTTCCATTGGATTATAACCGCCCTCATTCTCGTAGCGGATAACCTCATCCGAGCTTAAGCCGAAGATAAACGCATTCTCCATGCCTACCTCTTCCACAATTTCCACATTGGCACCGTCCATGGTTCCCAGTGTCACAGCACCGTTCAGCATAAACTTCATGTTGCCGGTACCGGAAGCCTCTTTACTTGCAGTAGAAATCTGCTCACTGACATCTGCTGCCGCAAAGATGATTTCTGCATTTGATACACGGTAATTCTCAATAAATACTACCTTCAGCTTGCCGTTGATGGACTTATCATTATTAATCACATCTGCCACGCTGTTAATCAGCTTAATCGTCAGCTTCGCACGGCGGTAGCCTGCCGCTGCCTTGGCACCGAAGATAAAGGTTCTCGGATAGAAGTCCATATCCGGGTTTTCCTTAATCTCATTATACAGATGCATAACATGCAGAATATTCAGAAGCTGTCTCTTGTACTCATGCAGACGCTTTACCTGTACATCAAAGATAGAATTCGGATCAACCTCAATACCGTTGTGCTCCATAATATATTTTGCCAGACGTACCTTGTTCTGGTACTTAATCTGCATAAATTCCTCCTGGCACTTCTCATCATCCACATAAACAGACAATCTGTCCATCTGCGGAAGGTCAGTAATCCAGCCGTCGCCAATCTTGTCTGTCACCCATTTTGCCAGCAATGGATTCGCATGTAAGAGGAATCTTCTCTGGGTAATACCGTTTGTCTTATTATTAAACTTCTCCGGCATCATCTGGTAGAAGTCACGCAATGTTTCCTTCTTAAGAATCTCTGTGTGAAGTCTTGCCACACCGTTTACAGAGAAACCGCCCACGATTGCCAGATGAGCCATCTTCACCTGACCATCATAGATGATTGCCATGCTCTTAATTTTATCCTGCTGTCCCGGATATTTCTTCTGAATCTCCAGAATAAAGCGACGGTTGATTTCCTCCACAATCTGATAAATTCTCGGAAGCAGTCTGGAGAACAGCTCAATTGGCCATTTTTCCAATGCCTCGGACATAATCGTATGATTGGTGTATGCACAGGTCTTCGTTGTAACGTCCCATGCCTCGTCCCAGGTAAGTCCTTCCTCGTCCATGAGGATTCTCATAAGCTCAGCCACTGTTACCGTCGGATGCGTATCATTTAACTGGAAGGTTACCTTCTCATACAGCTTTCTCACATCGCTGTGCTTATCCTTATACTTCCTGACTGCAGTCTGAATGCTTGCAGAAATAAAGAAATACTGCTGCTTGAGACGAAGCTCTTTGCCTGCATAATGATTGTCATTCGGATAAAGCACCTCAACAATCGTCTTAGCCAGGTTCTCCTGCTCTACCGCTGTATGGTAGTCACCCTTGTCAAAGGAAGCCAGATTAAAACGCTGTACCGGCTCTGCATCCCAGATACGAAGGGTATTTACAACATTATTGCCATATCCGACAATCGGTAAATCATATGGTACGGCGCGGATTACCTGATAATTCTCCTGGATAAACTGCTCTCTGCCGCTTGCATCCCTTGCCACACGCACATATCCGCCGAATTTTACCTCTGTCGCATACTCGTCTCTGCGGATTTCAAATGGATTTCCATCCTTTAGCCAGTCATCCGGTGCCTCTACCTGATAGCCATCCTCAATCTTCTGCATAAACATACCATAGCGATAGCGGATACCGCAGCCATATGCAGAATAACCAAGAGAAGCCAAGGAATCAAGAAAGCATGCTGCCAGACGTCCTAAGCCCCCGTTTCCAAGTGCTGCATCCGGTTCCTGATCCTCAATCACATTCAGGTCACAGCCAAGCTCCTCCAGAGCCTCTTTTACACCGTCATAGAAGGTCAGATTTATCAGGTTATTTCCCAGTGCTCTTCCCATTAAGAACTCCATAGACAGATAATATACTGTCTTCGGGTCGCTCTTTTCATATTCCTTCTGCGTTGCCAGCCATGCATCAATAATAGCATCCTTCACTGCATAAGAAACTGCCTGAAAAATCTGCTGAGGAGTTGCCTCCTCAATCGTTCTTCTGTACAATGTTTTCACATTGTACAGAACACTTCTCTTAAAAAATTCCTTGTCAAACTTACGCTTCAAACCCTATTCCTCCTTTTATCTTTATCTTAAACTGTCTTTTCTACGCCTAACATCGTCCGCTCTCCGTTGATATCCCATTCCTTCGCCACACCGGAGGTCTGTCCGATTACGATTTCATCTGCCAGTACCGTACTCTTGATTTCATCCGCATGCTTCTTGAGGATATCAGCCAGCTTATCATTTTCATCCTGGAATACAGTGATATGGTCTGTCACCTCGAAGCCTGCTTCCTTTCTCATGGTCTGAATCTTACTGATTAATTCTCTCACATAGCCTTCTTCGATTAATTCCGGTGTCAGGTTGGTATCGAGAACAACGGTGATGCCATTATTGCTGTCTGATACATAGCCCTCCATCTGAGCTGCATCAATCAATAAGTCATCCTTTTCAAGAACTTCTTCCTGACCATCCAAAGTAATCGTCAGCGTTCCCTTCTCATTCAGCTCATCCATTGCCTTATTGCCGTCAAGACTGGAAAGCAGCTCCTTCAGAGCATTTAACTGCTTGCCGAAACGCTTGCCCAAGGTACGAAGCTGCGGCTTAAAGCTGTAAGAGGTGAAGCTTCTCACATCATCGGTATACTGTACATTCTTGACATTTAACTCATCTTCTATGATCTCTGTATAGAACCCAGACAAGCCGCCCTTTTCCATCTTGACAAACATCGTGCTGATTGGCTGACGGTTCTTGATATTTGCTGCATTTCTGCATGCACGCCCAAGAACAACGATTTCTACAACCTCTTCCATATCTGCTTCCAGCTTCTTATCAATCCACTCTGTTTTTACAGCCGGGAAATCGCACAGATGAATACTCTCCGGTGCAGCCTTATCGTTGGTTCTTACAAGATTCTGGTAGATTTCTTCTGTCATAAACGGAATCATCGGTGCTGCTGCCTTGCAGATAGTTACCAGAGCCGTATACAGTGTCATGTAAGCATTAATCTTATCCTGCTCCATGCCCTTTGCCCAGAAACGGTCACGGCAGCGTCTTACATACCAGTTACTCATCTCATCGACGAAATCCTGCAGCGCTCTTGCAGCTTCCGGAATGCGATAATTCTCAAGGTTACTGTCCACCTCTCCGACTACGGTATAAAGCTTGGACAACAGCCACTTATCCATGACCGGAAGCTTATCGTATTCCAGAGTATGCTTCGTTGCGTCAAAATTATCTATATTCGCATAGGTGACAAAGAATACATAGGAATTCCACAGAGTTCCCATGAATTTTCTCTGTCCCTCGGTCACTGCCTTGTCATGGAAGCGGTTCGGCAGCCACGGCGCACTGTTGATGTAGAAATACCAGCGGATTGCGTCTGCTCCATGCTTCTCCAGTGCGTCAAACGGGTCTACCGCATTTCCCTTGGACTTACTCATCTTCTGTCCGTTCTCATCCTGTACATGTCCCAGCACAATAACATTCTTATATGGCGCCTTGTTAAACAGCAGCGTTGACTCTGCCAACAGGGAGTAGAACCAGCCTCTTGTCTGGTCTACAGCCTCGGAGATAAAATCTGCCGGGAACTGCTGCTCGAATAAATCTTTGTTTTCAAATGGGTAATGATGCTGTGCGAACGGCATTGCACCGGAGTCAAACCAGCAGTCGATTACTTCCGGTACACGGTGCATCGGCTTACCGCACTTCGGACATCGGATCGTCACTTCATCAATATATGGACGGTGAAGCTCGATGTCATCCGGACAGTTATCGG
>JAGANQ010000079.1 GCA_017624115.1 Lachnospiraceae bacterium | reverse complement strand
CCTTGGACAGATAAATAGCTGTCTCCGTGCAGTTAGAGCCTGTTCCTGCCACAACCGGTATTCTTCCTGCTGTCTTCTTCACTGCATAACGGATGCAGTCTAAGTGCTCCTCATGTGTCAGCGTGGATGCCTCGCCTGTCGTTCCGCAGATAATGATACAGTCAGTTCCGTTCTCTACCTGAAAATCAATCAGCTCTCCTAATTTATCGTAATCCACCTGATTATCACTTGTGAATGGTGTTACAATCGCAACACCCGCTCCCTTAAAAATTGCCATAGCTTCATCCTCCTTAAAATATGATAAAACCGCCCCTAACCTAATAGAAAGGGGCGGCAAATTCACATAACTGTACCTTGCTTTTCCTTATGTAGCGCCCCATCATTGCTGATGACAGTCATACAGCTCTTAACTGTATGCCCAGAAGTAAAGCCTTCAAGGCAGCCCTACCTCTTCGGCGTCGTCCCCATTCACCTGTAATCCCTTATCCTTGTATATCTTACAGCCTACTCTTGAAAAACGCAACCTCTACCAGGATATTTTATTATATCTACTATAACACGATTCCATCGTAATGTCAATTCTTCCCACTACCACTTATCCTATTACTTTTCAAATGCGGAAAAATCAAGTGTTGCAAAGTAATCTTCCGGTGTCTCTGCACGGCGGATTAGCTGCACATCACCGTTTTCCTTAAGCAGCAGCTCAGCGGAGCGCAGCTTGCCGTTGTAGTTGTAGCCCATGGAAAAGCCTTGTGCTCCGGTATCGTGAATCACCACATAATCGCCGATAGCCATCTTCGGCAGCATTCTGTCGATAGCGAATTTGTCATTGTTCTCGCACAGACCACCGGTCACGTCATACATATGGTCACACGGCTCATTTTCCTTGCCCAGTACGGTAATATGGTGATATGCGCCGTACATAGCCGGGCGCATCAGATTTGCCGCACATGCATCAAGACCGATGTACTCCTTGTGTGTATGCTTCTCATGGATTGCCTGCGCAACCAGATGTCCGTAAGGTGCCATCATAAATCTTCCAAGCTCTGTATAAATCGCCACATCGCCCATACCTGCCGGAACCAATACCTCCTCATATGCCTGTCTCACACCCTCGCCGATAGCCAGAATGTCATTCGGCTCCTGCTCCGGTCTGTAAGGAATACCTACACCGCCGGACAGATTGATGAAGGAAATAGGCATACCAGTCTCATCTCTCAGCTCTACCGCTGTCTTAAACAGCAGCTTCGCCAGTGTCGGATAATAGTCATTTGTCACCGTGTTGCTGGCAAGGAAGGAATGAATTCCCATGTTCTTCACACCTTTTTCCTTAAGCATCAAAAATGCCTCTGTCATCTGAGGTCTGGTAAGACCGTACTTCGCATCCTGCGGGTTGTCCATAATCTGATTATGAATCTTAAACTCTCCGCCCGGATTGAAACGGCAGCACATCGTCTCGCTAAATGGTGCAATTTTCTCATAAAAGTCAATATGTGTGATATCGTCAAAGTTGATGATGGCTCCCAGCTTTGCTGCGAGTGCAAAATCCTTTGCCGGTGTTACGTTAGAGGAAAACATGATTTCATCTCCCTTTAAGCCGACTTTATCTGCAAGCAGCAGCTCGGTATAAGAAGAACAGTCTGCACCGATTCCTTCTTCCTTAAGAATCGCCATCAAATGCGGATTCGGGGTAGCCTTTACTGCAAAATACTCTTTAAAGCCTTTATTCCACGCAAATGCCTGCTTTAGCTTTCTCGCATTTTCACGAATTCCTTTTTCATCATAGATATGGAATGGGGTTGGATATTCTTTTACGATTTCCTGTACCTTTTCCAATGTTACAAACGGTTTCTTCTCCATAGTCTGCCTGCTCCTTTGCTATTTTTACAGCAAAAAGATAGCACAAAATTTT
>JAGANQ010000078.1 GCA_017624115.1 Lachnospiraceae bacterium | reverse complement strand
TTTTTTATTTTTATAAATATATCCAGATGAATCACCAATATTACCTATAAGTAAAAATGATGGAGTTAAAATAGCTAAAACTATAGTAGTTCCCATTCCTTGACTTTCAGGATGAAGTGATACATACTTAAATATTTCTACATTAGCTTCACTTACTGTACTTTGGATCCAATTAATTGCATCTTCTTTATTTCCTACGCTACTAATACTTTTAAATCTATCACATATTAAATTAAGTGCAATAGAAGAAGCAACTTCTCCATTTTTATGTCCACCCATTCCGTCTGCAACAATAAATAAATTCGGAAGATTACCAACCGGGTTCTGAGAGCAATAAATATAGTCCTGGTTTACCGCACGGTTCCGTCCTATATCTGTCATTCCGTATGCCCGCATTCTTCTCCCTCCTTCTCCTTTTGTTTCTCTCTGTAGCTTTTTCTTAACTGTCCACAGGCACCATCAATATCTCTGCCCATTTCTCTTCTTATTGTAACGTTTATTCCGTATTTTTCAAGTCTATTTTTAAAATTAAGAATTTCTTTTTTCTGGGATTCCTTGAAATCCCGCTCTTTTATCGGGTTTACCGGTATCAGATTGACATGGCAGTTCATATGGCGGATTCTGCCCGCAAGCTCCTCCGCTGCCGCCTCACTGTCATTGACTCCGCGCACCAGACTATATTCAAAGGTAATGCGCCTGCCCGTCTTTTCAAAGAAATACTGGCATGCTGCCAGCACCTCATCAATGCTGTAGCTGTTGGCAACCGGCATCAATGTCCTTCGCAGCTCATCGTTCGGTGCATGCAGGGAAAGTGCCAGTGTAATCTGTAAGCCTTCCTCCGCCAGCCGTCTCATATTCGGAACCAGTCCGCAGGTAGAAACCGTAATATTTCTCTGGCTGATATTCAGACCGTTCTCATCCGAAATCATGCGGACAAATTTCACCAGATTATCATAATTGTCCATCGGCTCGCCGGTTCCCATAACCACAATATTAGACACTCGCTCACCTGACAGCTTCTGAATCTGATAAATCTGCTCAAGCATTTCTGAGGGAGCAAGGCAGCGCTCCAGTCCGTCAAGCGTCGATGCGCAAAAACGGCAGCCCATACGGCAGCCTACCTGTGAGGAAATACAGACGGAATTGCCGTGGTGGTACTTCATCAGCACACTTTCGATTACATTGCCGTCATACAGCTCAAACAAATATTTGCTGGTTCCATCAAGCTTTGACACCTGCACCTGTACTGGCTTTAATGCCATAATCCGGTACTCTGCTTCCAGCCTTTCCCAAAGCCCCTTTGACAGGTTTGTCATCTCCTCAAAGCTTTCCGCCAGCTTTACATGCAGCCACTGGTATATCTGCCCTGCACGGAAGGCTTTATCACCAAGGCTTCGTATCTCTTCTTCCAGTTCTTTCTTTGTATATGATTTTATATCCTTTTTCATTCTGCTTTCCTTTTCAGCCGTGCGAGAAAGAATCCATCCGTCGGATAAACTCCCTGCAGAAAGGTCATTGACCCGTTTTCTGCTTCCTTCTTCGCTTTTTCTGTCATGTCTGCCTTCAATAAATCCGGTAAATACGGTAGCAGGCTTTCTGTCTCAAATGGCAGATGCTCTGTCAGCCATTTCACATTTTCCTGATTCTCTCCCGGATTGACCGTACAGGTACTGTATATCAGCGTCCCGCCCGGTCTTACATAACGGCTCACTGTATCCAAAATCTGTCTCTGCAGCTTAGCCAGTTCCCTGCAATCATCTTCCGTAATCCTGTATTTCAGGTCGTTCTTTCTGCCAATCACTCCAAGTCCCGAGCACGGCAGGTCAGCTAACACTACATCCGCCTTCTGCTCCCATTCTGTGTCGAACTCTCTGGCATCCCATACTCTGGTTCGTATATTTTCAAGACCTGTTCTGACAATATTTTGTTCTATCAGCTCTGTCTTATATTCTGTCAAATCTCTGGCTTCCACCAGACCGGTGCCCTTAAGCTTTTCTGCCAGATGCGTGCTCTTTCCTCCCGGTGCCGCACATACATCAAGAACCCTGTCATTTTTCTGTACTGCCGCCGCCTCTGCAACCATCATAGAGCTGATATCCTGTACACTGATGTACCCCTGTACAAACGCTGTCAGACCTTCCAGATAATCATACTCAGATAAAGCAAGCGCATAGGAAGGATATCTGCATTCCTCTACTTTCACCTGCTCCTGCTCAAGCATCGCTATAATTTCTTCCTTCGTTGCCCGGTTCAGATTACAGCGCACAGTCGTTTTCGTCTCTTCAAAGGAAGCCTTAAGCATCCTCTCCGCTGTCTCATTTCCGTAGCAGGATATCCACTTTTCTACAATCCATTCCGGTGTGGAATAGCGGACAGACAGGCTCATAGCCGTCTCATCGAGCACCTTATCCTTTTCTCTGGCAATACTTCGAAGCACCCCGTTGACAAAACCCTTCAGACTGCGAAAGCCTTTTCTCTCTGCCAGACGCACAGATTCATTACAGGCTGCTGAATCGGGCACACTGTCCATGTACAGAAGCTGGTAGGCACCCATGCGCAGAATCGTGCGTATCACCGGCTTCATCTTCTTCACCGGAACGCTGGAAAACTGTTCCAGCACATAATCAAGCGTAATCAGACGTTCCAATGTTCCCTCGGTAAGACGCGAAAAAAACGCCCTGTCCTGCTTATCCAGATACTGATATTTCTTAAGTGCCTGTGCAGTCACCAGATGACTCATGGCTTTCTTTTCCAGAATCTCCAGAAGTGCCTCCAGTGACACCTCACGGATATTCACTGTCTTAGTCATCATTTCGTCCTCTTCCTCCAAACAGAAGTACCAGTCTTAACAGCTGTAAAATCGTAGAAGCAGCGCCCGCCACATAGGTAAGTGCCGCCGCACCCAGAACCTTTCTTGCACTCTTCACTTCATCCTCATAGAGAATTCCCGTATCTTTGAGAAGCACCAGCGCCCTTCCTGAAGCGTTAAATTCCACCGGAAGCGTCACAAGCTGGAACAGCACTGCCAATGAAAACAGAACGATTCCCAGATGAATCAGAAAACCATTATTTCCCAGCAGGATGCCCAGAATAATCATCGGCCAGGATAAGCTTGAACCGATATTGACTACCGGAACAAGACTCTTTCTGATGGTAAGCGGTGCATAGCTCTGTGCATGCTGTACTGCATGTCCGCATTCATGGGCAGCCACTCCTACAGCAGCCACAGAACGGGCTCCATAAGTCGTATCAGACAGACGCAGCACCTTATTGGAAGGGTCATAATGATCCGTCAGATTTCCCGATACATGCTCAATCCTCACATCATAAATACCGGAGTAATGCAGAATCCTCTCTGCTGCCTCGGCACCTGTCATGCCGCTCATTGCGCGCACCTGTGCATATTTTGCATAGGTAGATTTCAGTCTTGCTGAAGCAATCAGACAGATAACAGCTCCGACTATAACCAAAAGATATGTTGGGTCAAAATAATAACCATAATAATACGGCATAGCATAACCTCCTTTTACGAAAACCTGTCACTGAAACAGCATACCCTTTTCAAGCGGATAACCACGCAGGAATGCGTCCACTTCCATTCTCTTTTTTCCCTCCAGCTGAACCTCCGTAAGAGACAATGTCCCCCTTCCGGTTTTTACCAACAGACTGTCCTTCGTAAGCTCCACAATTTCACCGCAGACTCCGTCATACTCTTTATCCAGTACCTCTGCCTCCCAGATTTTCAGCGTTTTCCCATTTACATGGGTATAGGCACTCGGCCAGGAATTTAAGCCCCGGATGAGACGTTCAATCTTCTCTGCCGGCATGGAGAAGTCAATGCTTCCCATCTCCTTTTTCAGCATCTTCGCGTAGCAGGACTCCTCATCCTTCTGCGGTGTGCGGACCGCCGTACCTTCTTCAAGCTCCTACAGCACAGAAAGTATCAAATCACCGCCCAGAACACAAAGCTTATCATGCAGGCTGTCCCCTGTCTCCTTTTCCTCAAGCGGCACAGCCACCTTTTTCAGCATATCCCCGGTATCCAGTCCTTCATTCATCAGCATTGCCGTCACACCGCTCTCCTTCTCACCGTTAATGACTGCCCACTGAATCGGCGCTGCACCGCGGTACTTCGGCAGTAAAGAGGCGTGAACATTGATACAGCCATAGGTTGGCATGTCAATAATTGATTTTGGCAGAAGCTGCCCGAAGGCTGCCACGATAATGGCATCCGGCTGCCATGCTGCCAGCTGTGCCACAAATGCCTCATCTCTCACCCTGAGCGGCTGGTAAACCGGAAGCCCTGCTTCCAGTGCCGCTGCCTTTACCGGTGTCGGCTGCATTTCCTTTCCCCTGCCCTTCGGCTTATCCGGCTGGGTAATGACTGCCACTACCTCATGGTCAGATTCTATCAGTGATTTCAGTGTCGGCACCGCAAAATCCGGTGTTCCCATAAAAACCAGCTTCATCGTATTTCACTCTCCAGTCTTATTCTTCGTTATCGTCCTGATGCTGCTCATAATAGTCATCAGTATCCATAACCGGACTCTCTGCCTTGTCGACATAAAGAATACCGTCCAGATGGTCACACTCATGGCAGACCGCTCTCGCCAGCAGCTCAATACCCTCCATCGTATACTCCTTCATGTCCCTGTCGAATGCCTTCACCTTGACATAATTCGGTCTTGTAACCGTAGCTGTTTTGCCCGGCACGCTAAGGCAGCCCTCACCGCCGGTCTGCTCCCCGCTTGTTTCCAGAATCACCGGATTTATCAGCACGATAGGACCGTCACCCACATCGATAACTACCACTCTCTTCAACACTCCTACCTGCGGTCCGGCAAGCCCCACACCGTTTGCCTCATACATGGTTTCTATCATGTCATCAATCAGTGTAGCAAGCTTTGGTGTCATTTCTGTGATTTCCCTGCACTTTTTTCTTAAAATTTCGTCTCCCTCTGTTCTGATATTACGAATTGCCATTTTTATTTTTTCCTCCTTGTCTCTTAGTAACCTGTCATCGGATTAAAATCGAACTGCACCATACAGTCCCATCTGTCTTTGTACAGCTCCAGATAATCCTCCAGACGCTTCTTTGCTTCTTCTATACTGTTTCCACGTTCTGCTTCCTTGTAATAAATCACAAAACGATAGATATCCTTCATTCTGGAAATCCCTGCCTTCGTCGGCCCAAGCATTTCCATGCTGTCCTTTCCGCACAGGTTCTGTGTAAGCTCCGCAAGCTCCTGTGCAAGTCCCTGTGCCCTGTTTTCTTCCTTTGAGGTGATGAGCACCGCCATCAGCTTTCCACAGGGAGGATATTTTAAAAGCTTACGGTACATAAGCTCTTCCTCATAGAAGCCTCTGTAGTCCTGTCCGGCTGCCATGCGGATGCTGTAATGCTCTGGATTATAGGTCTGGATAACCACCTCTCCGGGCGTATCTCCTCTGCCTGCTCTCCCCGCAGCCTGTGTCAAAAGCTCAAAGGTTCTCTCGCTGGAACGATAATCTGAGGCAAACAAGGACATATCCGCCGCCACAATTCCCACCAGCGTGACCCCTGGGAAATCATGTCCCTTGACAATCATCTGCGTACCGATAAGAATGTCTGCCTCTCCTCTTCCAAAGGAAGAAAGGATTTTCTCGTAAGAGTCCTTCGTTCTCGTTGTGTCCATATCCATACGCAGCAGTCTCGCCTGCGGAAATTCCCGCTTTACTGCTTCCTCAAGACGCTGCGTACCTGTACCGAATACACCGATATAAGGGGAGCCGCACTTAGGGCAAATCTCCGGCAGCTTTATCGTATAGCCGCAGTAATGGCAGTGCAGTGTACCATCCTTATGCGCTGTCAGTCCCACATCACAATGAGGGCAGCGCATGGCTTCCCCGCAGGAGCGGCACGACACGAAGCCGCCATAGCCTCTCCGGTTCAAAAACAGCATCATCTGCTCACCCTTTTTAAGCCTCTGTTCCATCTTTCCCCGAAGGCTTCGGCTAAACATAGTTCTATTGCCCTGCTTTAATTCTTCCCGCAAATCTACGATTTCAACCGCAGGAAGCGTTCTGCCCTTCACCCTCTCCTTCAGCTCGTACAGCCTGTATTCGCCGGAAACTGCCTTTTGAAAGGATTCTACCGACGGTGTCGCTGAACCAAGAAGCACTTCGGCTCCCTTCATACGAGCCAGCTCCTGCGCTGTCTCGCGTGCATGATATTTGGGAACTGTCTCACTTTTATAGCTTCCCTCATGCTCCTCATCTATAACAATCAGTCCCAGCCTCTTAAATGGAGTAAACAATGCAGAACGCGGGCCAATCATAATGTCAATCTCCCCGCGCTCCGCTCTGGCAAACTGGTCACTTCGTTCCCCCATCGACATTTTGGAATTTACAATCGATGCTCTTTCTCCAAAATGCTCATAAAAACGCCGCATGGTCTGATAGGTCAGGGCAATTTCAGGAATCAGTACAATTGCCTGCCTGCCCTGCGCTATCACACCATCAATAATTTTCATATATACTTCTGTTTTTCCGCTTCCCGTGACCCCGAAAAGCAGTGATGTATTTCGTCTGCCGCTCTGGTATTCTTTTAGGAAATCATCTGCAATTTCCTGCTGTGACGGTGTCAGAATTGTCTCTTTGCCCTGTCTTTCCTTCTGATAAATGGCAGGATTGCGGTAAAGCTCCTCTGATACAAGCTGTATCATATTCTTTTCCTTCATCTGACGAACCACCGCCGGCGATATCTGGTAAGCTGCTTCTGCCTCCTCCAAAGAAATCGCTTCTTTTTCACGAAGCAGGCGCAGAAGCTTCTGCTTTACCGGGCTCTTCTTTCCCAGTCCTTCGAGTATCTGCTCATTCTGAGGCAGGGGAAGAATCCACTTCTTCTCTTTCCCCTTCATCTCCCTCTTCACAGGAATGACCGTTTTCAGTGCCTGATTCATCGTACCGCCATATATACTGCGCATCCATGCCGCCAGCCGGATAAAGTCACTCTCTATCCTTCTGCTGCCCGGAGAGATTCCTGTAATCTCCTTTATCTTCTCCTCTGGATAATCTGTACTTTCGGAAAATCCAACAATATAACCGCTGATCACCCGGTTTCCCATGCCAAACGGAATCTCCACCTGACTTCCAACCACAAGCTGTTCTCTGAGATGCTCCGGTATGCGGTACTGAAAAATGCGGTCCAGCTTTTCATAAGAAATATCGACTATAATATCCGCATACATCTGCATTCTCCTTCCGGTTAATTCCTTATTCTAATTTCTTAGCGCATCTGCCACGAGATTCAGCTGCATGCCGCGTGAGCCCTTCAAAAGCACCACATCCTCCGGCTTAAGCAGACTCTTAAGATATGCTGTAAGCTCTTCCCTGCTCTCAAAATGTCTCGTCTGAATACGCTCATCGACCTGCTTTGCCGCCTTTTCCATTGCCTTTGACAGTGTTCCTATCGTACACAGATTATCCACTCCCAGTGCCGCCGCAAAGCTTCCGATTTCCTCATGGAACATGATTTCCTGCTCTCCAAGCTCCAGCATATCGCCAAGAACGGCTACCCTTCTGCCCTGCGCCGGATACTCCATAAGCACGCGAAGTCCTGCCTTCATAGAATCCGGGTTGGCATTATAAGAATCATCAATCACTGTATAGCAATCCATCGCATAAATCTGCTGGCGCATCTTAATTCCCTGAAACTCTGACAGCTTCTTCGCTCCGGCTTCCATGGAAGCCCCGCTAAGCTCGCATACTGCGAGTGCTGCCAGTGCATTCAGTACATTATGCTTACCCGGCATTGAAAGGCTGACCGGAATCCGCTTTTCGCCGTATACGGCATCAAACTCTGCTTTTCCCTCTATAATACGGATATTTTCTGCGCGGAACTCACATGTATCTCCGGTTCCGTAATAATATACCTTCTGCGGCACGCTGTCACGTTTATCGGCAAGCATATCGTCATCTCCGTTTAAAAGCACGATACCGTCCGGCTTCATGCCGTGTGTAATTGCCAGCTTCTCCCCGCAGATATTCTCTCTCGTTTTAAGCTGTTCAATATGCGCCACACCGATGCAGGTAATCACCGCAATTTCCGGGCGCACCATCTGCGTCAGCCTATCCATCTCCCCGAATTCGCTCATACCCATCTCAAGCACTGCAATATCCTCGTCACCGGTTTCCAGAAGCATCACCGGTACGCCTATCTGGCTGTTTAGGTTGCCCTTTGTCTGATAGACGGAAAGGCTGCCCGACAATGCCTCCGTCACCATGGCACGGGTCGTTGTCTTTCCCACGCTGCCGGTAATCCCGATAACAGGCATCTTTATCCTCTGTCTGTACCAGCGCGCCAGTGCCTGCAATGCTGCCTTTGTATCCGGCACCCGAATCCAGGCATAGCCTCTTTGCTCCCGGGGTATGTCCTCCAGACTGTGCTCACTGGTAAATACTGCTGCAGCACCATGTTCAAAGGCTGACAAGATATACTGATGTCCATCTGTCTTTTCCCCGATAAGCGGCACAAAAAGCATCTTCTCCTTACATTCCCTCGAATCAAAGCTTACATGACATATCTGCGCCGTTTCCTCTCCACAGAGCAAAATTCCGCTGCAGGCATCCACAATATCCTTTACGGTTACGTTTTTCATATTTCCTTCCATTCTGCCTTTAACGGCTTTTTAATATCTCTGCTATCACATCACGCTCATCAAACGGATAACGCACACCTTTTATTTCCTGATAGTCCTCATGTCCTTTTCCAAAAAGGGCAATAATATCTCCGTCCTCCGCGTGCTCGATGCTGTAGCGGATAGCCTCACGCCTGTCAGGAATTTCTATATAGTTCCCATGGCTTTTTTCCATGCCGATTTTAATATCAGCAATAATATCCTCCACCTCTTCAAAGCGTGGATTATCAGCCGTAAGAATCGACAAATCTGCATATTTTCCGGCAATCTCACCCATATCATAGCGCCTTAGCTTTGAGCGGTTGCCGCCCGCTCCAAAGACACAGACCAGTCTCTTCGGCTTATATTCAAGAATCGTTGTAAGCAGACTCTCTGCACTGACTGCATTAGGCGCATAATCAATCAATAACTGCACGTGGTCAGAGATATGTACCGGCTCCACTCTGCCCCGTACTGCTATCGTGTACATAACCTCTTTCACGGTCTCTGCCGAAATCCCAAGCAATGCTGCTGTCAGCATCGCAGCCATGGCATTGTAAGCATTAAAGCGTCCCATACAGCCAATCTTCACTTCCATATCATACGCACCGCTCATGCGGCAGTCAATTCCGATAAAGCCCGGCTCACGCAGACAGGACACATTCTCTGTGCGCAAATCCACACCCTCCCTGCAGCCAAAGGTATACAAGCTTTTACAGGTATGCCCCTCGCTCACTGCTGCAAAATGCTCATCATCTGCATTTCCGATTCCTATCTCTGAATTTTTAAATATCTGGCTCTTATAATACAGATATTCTGCAAAATCCTTATGCTCACCGGCACCGATATGGTCAGGTGACAGATTCGTAAAAATACCGTACTTAAACGTAATGCCAGCTACCCTGTGCGTCATAAATGCCTGGGAGGACACCTCCATCACGACATGCGTGCAGCCATTATCCAGCATCCTCCTAAAAATACGATGCAGCTCATAGGATTCCGGCGTTGTATTTTTTGTTTCTATTTTGATGTCCTTCCCTGCCTGCCTGTAAAATGCACCTATAGTACCCACAATTCCAGTCTGATATCCAGCCTTCTCAAGCAGTGCCCGCAGCATAAAGGCTGTCGTTGTCTTTCCTTTAGTACCTGTAATCCCAATCATGGTAAGCCTTCTGGCAGGATAGTCAAACAGCGCTGCCGACATCAAAGCCAGTGCATAGCGGGTATTCTCCACACGGATTACCGTAACTCCCTCATATCGTGGGATGTCCTTTTCAACCACCAGAAGCTTCACACCTTTTTCCAGAACCTGAGGGATATAATCGTGGGCATCAAACGTCGCACCGGACAATGCAACAAAAACGCTGCCCTCCTCTATCGTCTCCTTTCTGGAATCATAAACTATATCTGTAACTGCTTCCTCCACAGAGCCACAGACACAGGTATAGGTAAGCTTCTGCAGTAAATCCTTCAATCGTTTCATAAACTCTGCCTCCTATTTACCCTGAATATACTCTTCAAACTCCTCCATTGTCATAAGAATCTTTCTCGGCTTGGTTCCTTCCTCCGGTCCGACAACTCCTGCCTCTGCAAGCTGGTCCATGATTCTTGCCGCACGGTTAAAGCCGATTTTAAACATTCTCTGCAGCATTCCGATAGATGCCTTTTCCTTCTCAATAATAAACCGTCCTGCCTCCGCAAAATAATCATCCTTATCAGAAGCAGCACCTCCCTGTACAGCGTCCAGATTTATCGTATTCGTAATTTTATTATTTACTTCTTCATTATATTGCGTTTCGCTTGTCTGTTTTACCAGGAAATCAACGACAGCACCGACTTCCTTATCAGAAACAAATGCTCCCTGCACACGTGCCGGCTTCTGATAACCCGCCGGGTAGAACAGCATATCGCCCTTGCCGAGCAGCTTCTCCGCACCATTCATATCAATAATTGTTCTGGAATCGACGCCGGAGGATACAGAGAACGCAATTCTTGACGGCACATTTGCCTTAATCAGACCGGTAATGACATTGACAGACGGTCTTTGTGTTGCAATCACAAGATGAATGCCTGCTGCTCTGGCAAGCTGTGCCAGACGGCAGATAGCATCCTCCACCTCGCCCGATGCCACCATCATAAGGTCTGCCAGCTCATCCACGATAATCACAATCTGCGGCAGACGCGCAGGCTTGCCTTCCTCCTCAATATCCTTTATCGAATCAACCTTTTCATTATAGCCCTTTAAATCCCGGACATTCAAATCAGAAAACTTGTTATAACGATCTGTCATCTCCGCCACTGCCCAGTTAAGTGCCCCGGCAGCCTTCTTCGGATCTGTGACAACCGGAATCATCAAATGTGGTATGCCATTATACACGCTCAGCTCCACGACCTTCGGGTCAATCATAATGAGCTTGACCTCATCCGGCTTTGCTTTATAAAGAATACTCATAATGAGTGTATTGATACATACTGATTTACCCGAGCCTGTCGCTCCCGCAATCAAAAGATGCGGCATCTTCGCAATATCAGCCACAATCGTCTGCCCGCCGATATCCTTTCCTGCCGCAAAAGCAAGCTTCGACGGATGCTTCTTAAATTCCTCCGATTCCAGCAAATCTCTCAGCATAACTGTCGCATTTTCCTTATTCGGAACCTCAATTCCGACTGCTGCCTTCCCCGGTATCGGTGCTTCGATACGGATATCTGCCGCCGCCAGATTCAGCTTGATATCATCTGCCAGTGCTACAATCTTGCTGACCTTGACACCCTGCTCAGGCTGCAGCTCATACCGGGTAACAGACGGCCCGCAGCTTACATCCGTGACAGTAACGCCCACACCAAAATTCTGCAGTGTCTGCTGCAGCTTCTTAGCGGTCTCCGCAAGCTCTGCAGAGCGCCCATTTGTTCCTGCACTCTTTCCCTTCGTCAACAGCTCAATCGGCGGAAAATGATATACTGGTGCCGGAGGAGCCTGCTGCTCCATACCGAAATCTGATTCTATTCCCTTTACATCCACCGTATAGTCTACAATCTCTTCCGGCATCTGTACACTGGCAAATTCCGGTTCAAAGCTCTTTACTTCCTCCCGGTCTGCTTTCTGAACCGTCATCGGCTGCTCTGTCACGATACACGGTTCCTCTGCAGAAGGCTGTTCTTCTGAAACACTCTTTTCTATAACAGGTGTCTTTTCCTGTACAGCTTCATAGCTCTGCTCCTGCACAGCTTCCTCTCCAAAAATTGCAGCATCCTTATACTCCATAGTAATCTCATGCAGCGTTTTTCTTTCCTGCGCAGTATCTGATGTTTTCTTATCACAGTCTGCAGCAGCAATCTCACTGCCCTGCGGCTGTTCATCAAGCTCTGCCAGAACGACACCCCTGACCTTTTTATCAACACGCTGTTCCTTCTTCAAACGCTTTTCTTCCTGTCTTATGCGGCTTTCCTCACGCGCCTTCATAGCATCTTCCTTTGCCGTTTCATACAGATGGGTGCTTCCGTTCTTTACACCCTTAATCACTGATTTCTCTGTAATCAGCACCAGTGATACAATCATTCCTGCCACTGCCAGAATATACGCCCCTGCTGTTCCCAGAAGCGGGCGCAGCACCAGCTCCAGTGCTCCTCCGGCAAAACCTCCGCCCTTATGCAGTGTGCTTCCCGCCTCGTAATAATCCCGAAGCGTCTTTCCATCCTCATAATTCATAAAAAGCATCTCAAGCATCAGGCAGATAAGCAGATAAAGTATCGTTGCTGAGGCAAACTTAATCACTGCCTTTCTGCTGTAGCCGTTTGATATTAAAAACGCTGTACTGATAAACAGATAAAATGGGAATATGTATGCCATAAATCCAAAGATGCCAAACATAACATCACTGACTATTCTACCAAAGGCTCCGCATACTCCAAAATTGCTGAGTGCAAGAATTGCTGCTACCGCAAGAGCCAGAAGCAGCCATACCTCCCGCCTCATTTCGCTGTCATAATGCTCCTGCACAGCAGGCTTTCTTGTTGTATTCTTTTTTGTATTTTTAACCCCACTGTTCTTTCTGGTACTCTTTGAGTTTGATGTGGTTTTTCGTGCTGTACTAGCCAAAGCATTTCCCTCTTTCCAACTAATTTCTGCGTCAGGGCAGACTGCCCCCAGTGACACATGCTATTATTGTACTATTTTTTTTGCCATTATTCAAGTGAAAAAACAGTACATGTGTTTTGTGGCAGAGCACCGCAGGTGCGGCTTTGCGAATGGCGCGGGCTGAACTGTTACTTCAGCCATGCAGAAAGTCCTGCACTGTTTGTGCGTGGCAGCTTACCCACAAAACACAAACAGTGCAGGACTTTTTCAAAACTATATTTGAAAACTTCCTATCTGCATTCAATATAGTTCCTATCCACAAATTCCAGAATCTTCTGGTTGTCCTCCAGCATACGGCAGCCCACAATATACTCTCCGTCATTGTCCGTCACGCGGATAATATAACCGTCTACCGGTCTGCCCTCCAACAGGTCAAAGTCTCCAATCCTGATACTGATAAGGCTTCCCTTCGCTTCCAGCAAATCGCTGTCACATGCAGAAAAAGCAAATCCATTCGCGCTGATATTTACCATCTTACCCTGAATGGTCTTACCAGATGTTTTCATAGAAATCTCACATGGATTGAACATCGGCATACGCTTATATTTTCTGCGGTTCAATACTGCCGGATTTCCCTCCACTGTAAGCTTATAGCTACCATCCTTCAGTCTGACAATCTTCACATTATCCCAGTTATACAACTGGTTATCTACTACAATCTGCAGATGATAGCTCTGGGACTTTGAAACAGCAAGCTCTGTTTTATTATTAACAAGCTTATCTGCTATGACATTCCCCTCTGTTACCTCTGTAACCTCTGATGTATACTTCACACCATTATAGATATCGCCCTCTACAACGCTAAGGTGCATTCCCGGTTTAACATCCTTAATGCCCATGAATCCGCCGACACCCAGCTCTTCTATCAGCTTTCCGACAACCTTTTCGATATTGATTACGTTGCTGGAGGTTTCTTCATACTTGCTTCTCATGGTCTTTGTTGTCGTATCTGCGTCTGCAATGCTCTCTGTCATAAGCTCCATGACATCACATATCTGCTTCATGTTATCAACCATGTTCCTGTTAGAGCTCTCTACCTCACGCATTGCTGTATCAATTACCTGGACATTCTTTCCAAGCTGTGTAGAATCCTCTGTAATTCTGACTACACTCTTATTTACCTGTGTTACTTTCTCTATAGTCTGATTAATCAGCTCCAGCGTTCTGGTAATCGACTCTGTCATCTTATCTGAGGTGTCCTCCAGACGTCCGAGTGCATCCAGAATACGGGTGGAAGAGCTCTGTGTGCCCATGCTTAAGTTTCTGATTTCATCTGCAACAACTGCGAAGCCCCTTCCGGCATCGCCTGCTCTCGCTGCCTCGATAGAAGCATTCAGTGCCAGCAGGTTGGTCTGACTGGTAATCCCTTCAATCGTTCCTGTCTCCTCTTTTACCATCTCGAATTCCGTCTTAAATTCCATAAGAATCTTCTCTACCTCTGCCGAAAGCTTCGCCATGGTATTCGTAGATTCCACAACATCGGCAAGCTGTACAGAGCTTGTCTGCGCATGTGCCACAGACTCCTCCATAAGCCCTGCCATCTCTTGAACCAGCCCTGCAACATTTTCCACCTGTGTATTAATCTCTCTTGTCATATCCAGAGAGGAATCTGTCTTCGTGCGGAGAACACCATTGTTGGCAGCCAGCTCATCCATACTGTGTACTACATTATTTGCGCCCTCCCTGTTCTCGTCAGCAAGCTCACGCACTACCGTAACACCGTCCACAACCGAGGTGCTTGCTTCTTTTACCTGCTCAATCGTCATAACCACGCGGTCCAGATTTCCCTGTACCGTGCCAAGCATGGATTTCTCTTCACTTACCAGATGGCTGACAGACAACAGATAGGCAAAATAACATAATATGGTAGATGCTATCTGTATTTCAAACTGTGGAATCGCCTGTCCTGTCAGCTCTCCCGCGAAATAATCCCTAATCAGAATTCCCAGAAGAAGGACAATATTCAGTATACCGCAGCGTATCAGCAGAAAGCGGTCTTTATAGAGAGTCAGCATGCTGACAACCGGTAAGACATACGCAAAGGTAAGCGGTGTATCTGCTGTCCAGAGAGCAAATGCAAAGAAAACACCATATCCGACAGCTACCGTCTCTTTATACCATGAAGTATCCATACCCTTTATCTTCAATACCAGCAGACCAACTAAGAAGGGTCCGATACACATCAGGCAAAACAACGCAAAATACCCCCATGTCCTCTTTCCGGTCAGTGACTCTATCAAAAATGCACCGACCAGAACAATCACGAAAACCAGCCACAACGACATAATTTTAACATTTGCACTTCTTTTAAAATATTTCTCATTATACTCCATAGCTTTCCTCTCCTTTATCTTTATCATTGATTTTGTATTTTTATAACGGCTTTCCTGCCAGTACTTCCTTATAATCCTCATAATTTTTCTGCAACAGTGCCGGCGTATCCAGTCCATACGGACATTTCGACTTACATTTATTGCAATGCAGGCAATTCTCAATTTTCTTCATTTTCTCCTGAACCTCAGGCGTAAGCTGAAGCTCAGACGGTGAACGTCTGAGAAGCAGAGACATTCTTGCACAATTATTAATCTCAATGCCTGCCGGACATGGCATACAGTAGCCACAGCCACGGCAGAATTCACCCTGCAGTGCTGCTCTGTCAGCTTCAATCAATGCACTTATCTCGTCCGTCATCACCGGAGGATTCTTCACATAAGAAAGGAATTCATCCAGCTCCTTCTCTCTCTGCACGCCCCAGATAGGCAGCACATTGTCAAACTGCGACATATAGGCATACGCTGCTGCTGAATTCGTAATCAGCCCTCCTGACAATGCTTTCATAGCAATAAAGCCCATATTCTTCTGTCTGCACTTTTCCACCAGCTCCAGTTCCTTCTCTGTGGACAGATAACAGAACGGGAACTGCAATGTCTCATAAAGTCCTGATTCAATCGCCTCATGTGCCACGGAAAGTCTGTGATTGGTAATTCCGATATGACGAATCTTTCCCTGCTTCTTGGCTTCCAGCATACACTCATATACACCGGACTCATCTCCCGGCTTCGGGCAGAACGCAGGATTATGGAACTGATAAATATCTATGTAATCTGTCTGCAGATCATGGAGCGACTTCTCCAGATCCTTCCAGAAAGCATCCGGCGTAACAGCTGCAGTTTTCGTGGTGATATACAGCTTATCCCTCATTCCTTTGAAGGCTTCTCCGATTTTTTCTTCACTGTCCGTATAAAATCTTGCCGTATCAAACAGTGTAATTCCATTTTCATACGCTTTCCTCAATAAATAAACAGCAGACTCTTTCGAAATACGCTGAATCGGAAGTGCACCAAAACCATTTTTATTGACGGTTATTCCTGTTGTTCCCAGAGTAACTGTGACCATATTCTCTCTCCTCCATCTATTATAATGTATGTCGATTGCTTTGTTACGACCCTCTGTAATGATTATTATAACTCATAAATCGTTTCTTTCATAGTAGCTTTTTCGACAAATCATTTTTACAGTACTCCTTGTTATTTTTGCTGAAAATTGATATAATTAACATAAATTTATTACATAATGGGAGGGAAATAATGAGATTTCGCAGTATTTTTCAAAAAATTGTAATACCGATGGTTCTGATTGTATGCTGTTTTGCCTTTTGCCTTCTGGCTGTCATTAACACACTTTTCTACAGCACGTACGAAGCACGCATCTACGAAGAGAATGACAACACTGCCAGCTTTATTGCAGAATCTGTCGGAAGCTTTATGGATAATGCCTATTATATCACGGAAGAGCTTGCTTTTTCAAGTGATATTCTTTCCATGGATACAGAAAAACAGATGCCTGTCGTCCAGGGTACTGCTGCCCGCAATGATTATTTTGAATTAATCTATGTGCAGGATATGAACGGTGACCAGACAAGCCGCTCTACCGGCAGATTCGGTAATCGTGCCAACCGTTGGTGGTTTATTCAGATGAAGGAAACAGACACCCCATTTATTTCAAAATCCTATTATTCCATCAGCACCAACATGGCATGCGCTTCGGTATTCCTGCCTCTGAAGGTCAATAACGAAACGGTCGGTATTCTGGCAACCGATATTAAGCTGTCCTCTATACAGGAAACAGTAGAAAAATTCTCAAGCAGTGATTCCGGCAGAATCTCTTTCATCATTGATGGGGAAGGGGTTGTCGTTGCACACCCGGAAAGTGTTTATTACGAAGAGCTTTATAACTACAAAAACATGACGCGTACCATAACGAAGCAGGATGACAAAGGCAATGTTGTCTATGATACAGACGGCAATATTGTCACCGAAGAGCTTCCTATCGAAATCTCTGACGAATACGGTGCCATCATCTCTGCTGTTATGGCAGGTGAGAGCGGCAATGGTAAAATCACCGACCACGGCAAAGAATACTACATAAGCTATGCTCCGATTGAACTGGCAGGCGTTTCCGATTCCTGGTCTGTTATTACACTGCAGGAACGCAGTACCGCTATGAGCCTAATCGTGCAGCTGATAAATGGCGGTGCCGCCATCACTGTGATTGCTGTTATACTTGCCATCATCCTGATAGCCTTTATCAGCAACAGTATCAGCAGACCTATCCGTCAGTGTCTGACCCGTCTGACACAGCTTTCGGAGGGTGATTTGTCCTCCACAGTTCCTCAGACAAACGGACATGACGAATCCGCCCGGCTTTTACAGACCTTAAATGATACCATTTCTACTCTGAATCAGATTATCAGTGACCTTGCCTGTCATCTGGAATTGCTGGCAAAGGGTGATCTGACCGGCAGTATCAGTCACTGCTACCGCGGAGAGTTTAATCAGATAGGCGAATCCCTTTTTACGATTCAGAAAAGTCTGCATCAGTCTCTTTCCGAGATTGGAATCCATGCAGACAGAGTCATGACAGACTCAAGTGAAATAGCCGGTACCGCACAGACACTGGCACAGAATACCTTAAGGCAGGCAAGTGCCGTGGAAGAGCTTACCGCTACGATTAAGACTGTCTCAGAGCATACTTCTTCTAATGCTTCTGCAACAAAAGAGGCAGATATAAAAATGCAGCATGTATCCGATGAAATCACCGCCAGCACCAGTGCTGTAAATGAGCTTTCCAAAGCCATAACTGCCATTTATGAGGATTCACGGAGGATTAACGGTATTACCAAGTTGATACAGGACATTGCTTTCCAGACTAATATCCTTGCCATGAACGCTTCTGTGGAAGCTGCCAGAGCCGGTGAAGCCGGAAAGGGCTTCTCTGTCGTTGCCGGAGAAGTGCGCGAGCTTGCCTCCCGCTGTGCAGATGCCTCTCAGAATACTGCCAGTCTGGTTGCTGCAACGCTGATGTCTCTTGAGCATGGTATGTCTATCCTTACCGATACCGTACATTCCATGGAAATCAGCGAACAGGAAGCCAGTGATGTAAAACGTCTGATTACTGCTATTGCAGAAGCAACAAAGGAGCAGTCTGATTCCATTATTCAGATTTCCTCCGCACTGGATCAGATTTCCGATGTAACTCAGCACAACTCTTCTACTTCACAGGAAAATGCCGCTTCCAGCGAAGAGCTGGCTGCTGAAGCAAATATGCTGAAAAACCTGTTGAAGCGTTATCATTACCGCAGATAAGCATCAGGAAAACATCAAAGAATTAAAGCGCGAACGCATTCTGTAGTCTATATGCCGACAGAAGCCTTCGCGCTTTCATCTCTTAACCTGTTATTCTTTTTATTCATCCTGAGACAGCTGCTCAGCCATTTTCTGTATGCTTGTCACCATCTCCACAAGCCGCTCTGTTCCCTTGCTGTTTTCCCATGTTGCAGCAGTAACCTGCTCAACTGATTCCAGATTTATATCGGTATTTTTATGTACAAGATGCATCGAATCAGTTACCAGCTTCTCACTGTATAGAATTTTTTTCGCTATACTATCCAGTTGATTTATCTGTTTTGACATTTCTTCATTAAAGGATGTAATCGTATTCGTTGAAACCTCGGCTTCTTTTATCTTAAGCAATCCAAGCTCCGTCAGTCCAGTGCTCTGTTCCATAGAAGCCACCGACTGCTCCGTATTTTTAACTACATCACAGATAATATGTTCAATATTATTTACTGCCTCCTGGGTCTGCTCAGACAGCTTCTGTATCTCCTCAGCAACAACCGCAAAGCCTCTTCCATGCTCACCGGCGCGCGCCGCCTCTATCGTTGCATTCAGTGCCAGAAGCTTTGTCTGCTCAGATATCTCTGTAATAGTCTGAATTATACCAACTATTTCTCTGGATTCTTCTCCAAGCATTTTAATTACGCTCATACTTTCTCTTGCACTGTCTGAAATTTTAACCATACTGTCAGCCGCCATATCCATTGTGCTCTGATTCTTTTCCGAAAGTCTCTTTATTTTATCTGCTGCCTTAGACAAGGAATCGCTCATCTCTCCTAACTGCCCCATCTCAATTGTAATATCATCCAGGCTTGCATTCATTCCATCAATCTGTTCTGCATTCTCCTTCGTTCCCCGCATTATTTCTTCGGTTTTATCTGCTATCTCCTGATAAGCAGTACTGAACCGATGTGTCACATTTGCCAGCTTATCTACCAGTTCCTGCAGCTGTGCAGATACCATACGGTTCTTTTCTCCCAGACGCGCCATCTTATCCATTATTGCCTTCTGCTCTTCAGCTCCCATCAGGTTTCCAAGCATATTAGCGGTTCTACTGCAAAGCATCGTAAAAATGGCAGCGATACATATGATACTAAGTGCCTTTGGAATAATGCCATATACCACAACCTTCTGCAGCGTGGAATAATTCAAATCGGGCAGTGTTTTCAAGTAAAATGCTAATAACTGTCCGGCAGATGCTGTAATAACTGCCAATATAGTAGCAAGAATATTTAACCTTTTTGAAAAATACAGATTGGCTATTGCTATGCCAAATATGTAAATAACCGGCGCATGATAAGTAAGTGTAGTGCTCACCAGCAGCACAAACACGGATGCCATTACTACATTTACATACTTCATATAGAGAGCTCTCCTGTCACCGAATTTTACCAACAATGTCGGCAGCCATAAAATTACTGAGCCCAAAGCATAAGCTAATGTCATAATTCTATGTGGAATCACAAAAATTCCTACAACATTCAACAAATATATCAGCGAAAAAACCAGAAAAGTAATTCTCATAACTTTGGCTGCGATGCTATTTGCCGATTCCTCATTCTTAATCAATACTTCACTCATATTCTACCTCCAGTGTTATCAGCCATTTTTAATAATCAACTGTTTTCTCTTTCACACATAGTCTTCTTTTACTCACGATTGACAAGCTCGCTGAATATTGCATCCCTGTCATAGTTTCCCTCTGTCAGCCCCGGAATTTCTTTATAAGCTTTACAGATACTGATACTGATTTCAGTAAAGATTGCATTGATTTCTGCATCCGTATAAGTACAGCCGCCAGTTACTATCAGCGTTGCCAAACCATGAGCAACCAGCCACAAATCCCGAAAATAATGATCCGCTGCCAAAGCATCTATGTGGTAGATTCTCTGCAGAGAGTCCCTGACAAGACTCTGTGTATAACCAAAAGCCTTCATTGCATAATGATTTTCCTTCACATCAGATATCTTATCACTCAAAAAGAGAAGCCGATATAAATCTGATTCTTGTCTTGCAAATCTGATATACTGCATTCCAACACCTAAAAGCGGAATTTTTTGTGTAAGACCCTGACGAATATATTCCTGATATACATTCTGTGCCAAAACACGTACATCCTGCTTCAGCTCTTCCATCGTCGGATAATGTACAAAAATTGGTGCTACTGTCGTACCTAACTGCTTTGCTACCTCCCTTGCCGTAAGGCTGTCTATTCCCTGCTCCCGAACAACCTTTAAGCTATACTCTGCTATTTCCTCTTTTGTATATTGGGGCTTCCGCGGCATACTTAATCTCCTTTTTATAATAAGCGTTATCTAACATATGTTATATTATAAATCAAATACCTGCCTTTGTCAAGTCTCATTCTCTTTTAATAAACAAAAACCCCGAAAACCTTATAAGCACCTAAACATACTGTGCTTATAAAGCTCTCGGAGTCTGTAAATACTTTAATTCAATTTAAAAAGCCTCGCTTAGATATCCTGTTATTTTACCAATTAGCCAAGCTGAGCTGCAACCTCTGCTGCAAAGTCTTCATTCTTCTTCTCAAGGCCCTCACCTGTCTCGAAACGAACGAACTTCTTAACCTTAAGACTCTTATCTACAGATGCAAGATACTGAGCAACTGTCTGCTTACCATCCTCAGCCTTTACATATATCTGGTCTACAAGGCAGATTTCCTTCAGCTCTTTGCTTACACGACCCTCAATCATTCCATTGATAACCTTCTCAGGCTTCTGGGACTCCTTCGGATCATTCATAATCTGAGCTAACAGGATTTCCTTCTCATGAGCAATGTAATCTGCACTGATTTCATCTCTGGATACATACTTTGCATTCAGAGCTGCAATCTGCATTGCGATATTAACAAGAGCTTCCTTCACTTCATCTGTGATAGCATCTGCCTCAGCATCTACTAATACACCAATTCTTCCGCCACCATGAATATAAGATACGACACAGCCTGTCTCATCTACAATCTTCTCATATCTTCTGATAGATAAGTTCTCACCGATAACGGCAATCTTCTCTGTCAGAGCTTCCTTCACTGTCTTGGAAGCATCCTTATTCCATGCCTCAGCCATAAACGCATCCATATCTGCTGCATCAGAAGCGATAGCCTGTGCTGCAACATCTGCTACAAAAGCCTGGAAATCTGCATTCTTAGCTACGAAGTCTGTCTCAGAGTTAACCTCAACAATTGCTGCAACCTTATTATCCTGTACTAAAGTAGTAACGATACCCTCTGCTGCAATTCTTCCAGCCTTCTTCTCAGCCTTAGCCTGTCCATTCTTTCTTAAGAATTCGATAGCGGCATCCATATCTCCATTCGTCTCGTTAAGAGCCTTCTTGCAATCCATCATGCCGGCACCGGTCATTTCACGTAACTCTTTTACCATTGCTGCTGTGATAGCCATTATGTCCTCCATTCCTGCGCTGATTGCCAACGCACTATAGTTAATTATTCCTCTGTTGCCTCTGCTTCAGCCTCTGCAAAGTCCTCTGCATCATTTGTGATAACACCCTGATTTGCCTCGATAACAGCATCTGCCATCTTGGATACGATTAACTTAACGGCTCTGATAGCATCATCATTGCCTGGGATTACATAATCCAGCTCTTCCGGGTCACAGTTTGTATCTGCAATACCAATCAACGGAATACCAAGGCTGTGTGCTTCCTGAACACAGATTCTTTCCTTCTTAGGGTCAACTACGAAAATAGCATCCGGGATTTTCTTCATTTCCTTGATACCGCCAAGGTTCTTCTCTAACTTTTCCCATTCCTTCTTAATTTCGATAACTTCCTTCTTAGGCAGAACATCAAATGTTCCGTCCTGGGACATTGTCTCAATTTCCTTTAATCTTGCAATTCTGGACTGGATGGTCTTGAAGTTTGTCAGCATACCGCCTAACCATCTCTCATTTACATAGAACATATTG
>JAGANQ010000077.1 GCA_017624115.1 Lachnospiraceae bacterium | reverse complement strand
GTGATCGGAGAAAACATACAGAAATATTATGAAACTGAAAAAGGTAAGGTGAGTATTTCCACAGAGCAGTTTTATGCTCCGGATGCAAAAATCCTTGTTGTAGATGACAATGAGATGAATCTTAAAGTTTTTTTAGGATTACTTAAGAATCATGGTATGCAGATTGACACTGCAATGAGTGGAAAAGAATGTCTTGCACGAATGGAGAAAAATGCATATCACATTATTTTTATGGATCATCTGATGCCGGAAATGGATGGTGTGGAGACATTAAGGCGAATCAGAGAACTGAAAACAAATCGAAGTAAGGATGCAGTCATCATTATTTTGACCGCTAATGCGGTTTCCGGAGCAAGGGAAATGTTTTTGCAAGAGGGATTTGCTGATTATCTTTCAAAGCCTATTATTGCAGTAAACCTTGAAAAAATGATTCAGAAATATCTTCCCGAAGAGTTATTATTGAAGGATGATTTGGGACAGAAGGAAGAAATCCTTGTTGAATCCGGTAATTATGTTAAAGACGCACAGTCAGAAAATAGCCTTGTGGATTGGAAAAAGGGAAAAGTATATTGTATGGATGATGAGGAATTTTATAGGGAAATGCTTCAGACATTTTTAGATTCTCCTTCTGCTATGGAACTGAGGAGGTATTATGAGGAGTCTGATTTTGAAAATTATCGCATCAAGATCCATGCAATTAAGACGAATCTGGCAAATATCGGAGCGGTGAGTGTATCGGAAATGGCGAAACAATTAGAACTGGCATTAAAAAATGAAAATAATGTGTCTTATGTGCAGGCGCACCATGAAGAATTTATGGCAGTATATGAGAATGTGGTGTCCGAAGTGAGGACATATATTGAAGGTTCTCCCGCATGATTACGTATAATACGGGTATGGAAACTGTCTAAAACGGAATTGAAAATGAGATTATATTTGAAAATTCTGTTGTAAAACCAGAAATCTTTGCTATAATATAACTATAAAAAGGCAATCGCCACAGAGTGGTTGACTGATATATTGAAAAGTCAAAACCTTCCAAGACTTATCCAAAGTACAGGGAAGGTTTTTTGAGGTGATGGAGATTATTGATAACGTTGGCTAATTGTGACTATCAGAGGTAAAAGAGGAGACATATCATGAAACGATGGAAATTAAAGTCACTGTGCGCAGCATTGGCATGTGCAATAATGATACCGGCATCTGTGTATGCAGATACGAAGCAGGATATTGAAAATGTACAGCAGCAGAAGGAAGATACACAGGAGCGGATGGCTCAGGTAGAGAAGCGGATAGAGGAGCTGCAGGCACTGAGAGCGGATGCCAAAGCGTATATTGCAGCAATGGATGCAGAACTGGCAGCCGTAGAGGAAAATATCGCTGATTTAGAGGCACAAAAAGTAGTGAAAGAGCAGGAAATTGCCACTACAGAGGGAGAACTGAAGGAAGCTGAGGAGGATGAAAAGGAACAGTATGAGTCCATGAAGCTGAGAATCCAGTTTATGTACGAAAATGGAAATCAGTCCTATCTCGATGCGATACTGTCTGCAGGAAGCATCGCAGACCTGCTCAATAAGGCAGATTATATCGCACAGATAACAGCGTATGACAGAGAGATGCTTGATAAATATGTAGCGACACGGGAGCTGGTGGAGGACAAGAAGGCACAGCTTATCAGAGAAAATGAGGAGCTTTCTGTTCTTATACATAATGCTGAGGTTGAGGCACAGTCCTATCAGCAGCTGATAGATGCCAAGGCGGTGGTGATAGCTGAGTATGAGGCTCAAATTGCCGAGGGACAGGCTGAGGTAAGCAGTATGCAGGAGGCATTGAATGCCTTTGAAGCGGAGATTGCAGAGCTGGAGGAAAAGCTTCGCCGTGAACAGTCAAAGAGAGTATATGACGGAGGTCAGTTTACATTCCCTATGGCATGGTATTACCGGGTAACATCACCGTTTGGCTATCGAATTCATCCGATTTTCGGTTACGGACATGGTCACACCGGTATTGATTTGAGTGCCGACACGGGTACAGAAATTTATGCGGCTTATGACGGAGAGGTCGTAATCTCGACCTACAATTCTGCTGCAGGCAATTATATCGCTATAAATCATGGTAAGGACAGTGGAGGAAATGTGCTGATAACGATGTATCTGCATTGCTCCAAGCTGTATGTAAGTGAGGGAGATACGGTAAAAGCGGGTCAGCTGATTGGTCTGGTAGGCTCGACCGGTAACTCGACAGGACCGCATCTGCATTTTACGGTTAAGTACAATGGGGAATATGTTGACCCGGCACCATATATCGGATTGCAGTAAGACCGTGGGGGAAAAGGAAGAAATGGAAACAGTCAAAATCAACACGAAGCATCGGAAAAATCAAATCAGTCCGGATTTATATGGGATTTTTTTTGAAGACCTTAATTATGCCGGAGACGGCGGTCTGTACGCGGAGCTGGTGGCAAACCGTTCCTTTGAGTATTATGACCGGGAAGGAAAAACGGACAAGTCGAACATGTGCTGGGAAACAGTGGGGAATGCGGACTTTGAAATCCTCACAGAAAAGCCGTTGAATGACGTACATACTCATTATGCAGCAGTGCAGGGAAATGCAGAGGAGGGAATCAGAAACCTCGGTTTTTGCAGGGAGGGTGTATGTCTGCTGAAGGAGAAGACATTTCATTTTTCGTGCTATGCAAGAACTGACAAGCCGGTGAGACTGAAGGCTGTGCTGAAGGACAGCACGGCGGTATATGCCCAGACAGAGCTTCAGGCAGTTACCTCGGAATGGAAAAAATATGAGTGTGAGCTTTCTGTAAAAGGCAGCTGTCAGCAGGCATACCTGGAGATACTGCTTGCAGAAGCGGGAAGCGTGGAGCTGGAATTTATCTCATTGTTTCCGGCAGCGGTAACACCATATGGATTGCGGCGTGATATGGTGGAGATACTGAAAGAGCTGAAGCCGAGGTTCATGCGTTTTCCGGGCGGCTGCATCGTAGAGGGCAGAAGCTTTGATAATATGTATCGGTGGAAGGATACTATCGGACCGGTGGAAGAACGGCGTACAAACTGGAATCGCTGGCAGGTGGAGAAATACCAGAGGGAGGGCAGAAATGCAGATGATTATTTTCAGTCCTATGGTCTGGGATATTATGAGTATTTCCTGCTTTGCGAGGAGCTGTGTGCTAAACCGCTGCCGGTTATGAATGTGGGTATGACCTGCCAGTGGCATGAAGGTCTGCTGGTAGAATTGTCCAGGCTGGACAAATGGATACAGGATGTGCTCGACCTGATTGAGTTTGCCAATGGTGATGAGAAGACGGTATGGGGCAGAAAACGTGCAGAGCTGGGGCATAAGGAACCGTTTCATCTGGAATATATCGGCATAGGTAATGAACAGTGGGGTATGGAATATTTTGAGCGCTATGAACGATTCCAGAAGGTTATCAGTGAGCGGTACCCGCAGATAAAGCTGATTACCAGTGCCGGCTGGACCTCAGAGGGTGAGGATTTTGACCTTGCCGTACAATGGATGAAACAGAACAGGGAGAAAGCATATGCGGTGGATGAGCATTTTTATAAATCCCCACAGTGGTTTCTGGAGAATATAACAAGATACGATTCTTATGACCGCGCAATGCCGAAGGTATTTGCGGGCGAGTATGCGGCACATACACAGAGAAATATGCTGGAGAAAAGGAATAATTTCTATACGGCTCTGGCAGAGGCTGCTTTCCTTACAGGTGTGGAGCGGAATGCCGACCATGTGGTGATGGCGTGCTATGCGCCTTTGTTTGGCAGAACAAATCATAATCAATGGCAGCCGAATCTTATCTGGTTTGACGGAAGCAGTGTGTATGGAACGCCGAATTATTATGTGCAGAAGCTGTTTTCAAATTATCTGGGAGACTGTAATGTGGAATTTGAGAATGCAGACGGAGACTTACAGATAGCGGCGAGTGTCACAGCAGATGAAAGCAGGCTGATTGTGAAAATAGTCAATCTTTCTGAACAGCAAAAACAGATAGAGCTTGTGGCAGACAGAGCTTTCGGCGGCTGTGAGAAAAATATACTTTGTGCACCGTTGGAAGCAGAGAACAGCCATGAGAAGCCAGATACGGTTGTTCCGCGGAAAAGTCTGGAGGACAGCTTTAGCGGAAGACTTGAGCTGGAAGGAAACAGTATTGCGGTATTGCAGATAGAGATATAAATTTTGAATTTTGAAACCTTTCTGGACTCTGATTCGTATTATTATTGACAGGAGGAAGGGCCAAAATGCAGAAAGAACAGTTTGAGCTTTATTTCCGGAAGTATCACGCAATGCTTTTCCGAATTGCCTTTGCAGAAGTAAAATCCCATGCGGATGCAGAGGATATCATGCAGGAGGCATTTATCAG
>JAGANQ010000076.1 GCA_017624115.1 Lachnospiraceae bacterium | reverse complement strand
TATCAAGTCAAGTATTCGTACACGACATTTTGCTGGAATATATTGCCGACATTGTTCAGGCAACAAGAGAGAACAAAAATATTTTGTCAGGAGTCAGTCCAAGAGGAACAATCGCATTTGTCCATGCTGCACAGGCATTTGCATGGATCCAGGGCAGAGATTATGTAGTGCCGGAAGATATCAAAAGACTGGCTGTTCCAATGCTGGCACACAGACTGGTGCTGTCCAGAGGGTATGGAAGCACCAGAACGGGGGAGGCAGAAATACAAAATATACTTGATCAGGTGTCAGTGCCGACTGAGGATTGGGAGAGAAGATAATGGCAGTTGCAGCAATGATTATCGGAGCATTTTTCTTCAGTTATCTGACAAGCGCTGTATTTTCTCGTATGTGGAACAAAAATCTGGAAGTAACGGTGGAGTTTACTAAAGAGGCCGTTACTGCAGGGATGGATTCCGATCTGAAAGAGACGATCGTAAACCGCAAATGGCTTTTTCTTCCTTTTTTGCAGGTGGGGTTTCAGACACACAGAAATCTGAAATTTGCAGAGGATGAAAATGTCAGCATCTCCGTCGGCGCAAAGCACATCTCTTTCACCATAGGAAATACCGTAGTAATAAGCCGCAGGCTTGAAGGTGAATTTCTCAATTATCGCAAGTCCATACCCGAAAATTTCCGCTATACCTTGACAGTGGAAAGAAGCGATATTCTCTCTACTATCGACAGAGTTTCCCTCATCGTAAGCGAAAAGAACAGCAGCCCCGTCCGTGTCACATTCAATGACGGAAATATTGACTGTATCTGCGTTACTCCCATAGGAAAAGCAGAGGATATCTGCATTTGCGAAGGCAGTGGCGAGGGCCTTGAGATTGGATTTAATGACAGATATCTGAGTGACGCTCTTAAAGCAGCAGCCAGCGAAAAGCTGAATATCTGTATAAATACAGCCTCTTCCCCCTGCATCATAAGCGCAGCCGACGGCAGCGACAAGTTTACCTATATGATACTTCCCGTGCGTCTTCGCGCCGGTGTCTGATTTTATAAAAATATGGAAAAAATAACTATAAGCACAGATTTTATCAAGCTCGACGCCCTTTTGAAATTTGCGGCCCTTGTCGGCACCGGCGGCGAAGCAAAGTATGTTATATCCGAAGGCATGGTCAGCGTAAACGGAGAAGTTTGCACCATGCGCGGAAAGAAGATTTATCCCGGAGATAAGGTTGATTTTGAAGGGAATATTCTGGAAATTGTAAAAGAATGATAGTCCGGAGAATAGCTCTCAGCGGTTTTCGCAACTATGATTGGGAAACCGCTGAGTTTAATGAAGGTACAAATGTTATATGCGGGCAAAACGCTCAGGGTAAAACAAATCTGCTTGAAGCGGTTTATATGCTCTCATCAGGAAAGAGCTTCAGAACAAGGTTTGATAAAGAGCTTATCGGCTTTGGCAGCAGCGGAGCCGAGATACTTGCCGATGTTGTAAGCCACGGCAGAGAGCAGACTGTTAAAATTACTCTGCGCCATGGAATGGCAAAGAAAATAACTGTCAACAGCGTAAAGAAAAATGCTTCTGAGCTTGCGGATGTTTTAAATGTCGTTCTCTTTTGCCCCGATGACCTTAATCTGATCAAGGACGGAGCCGCAGTAAGAAGAAAGCTGATGGATAATGCCATCAGCCAGATAAGGCCCCGCTATGCAGAATATCTTACGGAGTTTAACCGTCTCTACGAGCATAAAACCAGAATCCTGAAGGATTGGCGTGAAAAGCCCTCTCT
>JAGANQ010000075.1 GCA_017624115.1 Lachnospiraceae bacterium | reverse complement strand
GTCATATCAGCGATAGCTTTTGCTACATCAGAAAAGCTATCCGTCAGAAAGGAGTCTTATGAGCGATTTAAAAGCAGCACAGGCGATGCCGGATACCGGATATTTCCGCGCCGCCATTACTTCAAAAGGAAATAACCGCCCTGTCACAGGTGCTACGATTCAGATTACTGATATCAACAATCCTAATGCCATTATTGATGAAATTACAACCGATCAAAATGGTCAAAGTGACACAATTTCACTTCCCGCACCGCCACTGGAATACAGCCTGCAGCCGGAAGCCAACCAGCCTTATGCCGTCTATAATATTCGAATCACTGCCGACGGCTTCGAACCTGTTGATATTTCCGGTGCTGAGATACTTTCCGGTCAGACAGCACTCCAGAATGTTACACTTCTCCCGCTGGATCAAACTGAGCCTGACAGCGAAGAACTTTTCGTTATCCCGCCTCATACTCTCTATGGCGAATATCCTCCTAAAATTCCGGAGGATGAAATCAAAACTGTCAGTCAGACCGGAGAAATTGTACTCAGTCGTGTTGTTATTCCCGAATATGTTATTGTCCACGACGGACCACCAAATGATGCTTCTGCCAAAGATTATTATGTCCGTTACAAGGATTACATCAAAAATGTAGCCTCCAGCGAAATCTATGCTACCTGGCCGGAAGCTACCATTTATGCTAATATTCTTGCAATCCAGTCAATCACTCTGAACCGTGTTTATACCGAATGGTACCGCAATCAGGGAAAGGACTTTACCATTACCAGTTCTACCGCCTATGACCAGAAGTGGATTCCGGGACGCAATATATACGATAGTATTTCAAGAGCTGTTGATACGATTTTCTCAAATTATCTGACCAGACCTAACATACGCCAGCCACTCTTTACTCAATACTGCGACGGACAGAGGGTTTCCTGCCCAAGATGGATGCGTCAGTGGGAATCAAAATCACTTGGAGAAAATGGATATTCTGCGATTGAAATTCTCCGCTATTTTTATGGAAGTTCAATTTATATCAATACCTCAGAAGAAATTTCCGGCATCCCATCTTCATGGCCCGGTACGAATCTGACCATTGGAAGCAGCGGAAATAAGGTACGTCAGATGCAGGAACAGTTAAATGTTATTGCAAATGCCTATCCATTAATTCCTAAAATAACAGCAGATGGTATATATGGTGAAAACACTGCAAACACAGTCCGAATTTTTCAGAGTGTCTTTGATCTGCCACAAACCGGTGTGACAGATTATTCGACATGGTATAAGATTTCAGAAGTTTACGTAGGTGTCAGCCGCATCGCAGAACTGAGTTAATTCTTGCATTCTTCTGCTAAGGCATTGACAAATTCTGTGATTTCTTCCCATGCTCTGACAGATTCAGGAAGCTTTCCCATTGACATCTGAAATACATGGAACATGCCTTCGTAAATAGTTTCTTTTACTTCGCAGCCTGCTAATCTTGCCTTTTTGACTGCCTCAGTTGTATCGCTTAAAAGCATTTCGATGCTTCCTACCTGATAAAGCATTGGAGGAAATCCGGTAAAATCGCCAAACAATGGTGATATATACGGATCAGACGGATCTTTTTGTCCGTAATACACTCCACTATACAG
>JAGANQ010000074.1 GCA_017624115.1 Lachnospiraceae bacterium | reverse complement strand
TCATGGCATCCATCTCTGCAAAGCTCATAACACCGGTAACAACATCGCTGCGAATCATAAACGGAGGAACGCAGTACGTAAATCCACGGTTAATCATAAAGTCTCTCGCATAGGATATCACGGCAGAATGAAGTCTTGCAATATCTCCCATCAGATAATAGAAGCCGTTTCCTGCAACTCTTCTTGCACTGTCAAGGTCAATTCCGTTAAAGCGCTCCATAATCTCGGTATGATACGGAATCTCATAATCCGGAACCACCGGCTCTCCATACCTCTGTACCTCTACATTCTCGCTGTCATCCTTTCCAATCGGAACGCTTGGGTCGATGATATTCGGAATCGTCATCATAATTTTCTTAATCTTTTCCTGGAGCTCTGTCTCCTGCGTCTCCAGCTCGGCAAGGCGCTCGGAATCCTTGGTTACCTGAGCCTTTAATGCTTCAGCCTCTTCCTTCTTGCCCTGTGCCATCAGTCCGCCAATCTGCTTGGAAATCTTATTTCTCTCTGCACGCAGGTTATCTGCTTCCTGCTTTGCCTCACGGCTCTTTACGTCCAGCTCGATTACTTCATCTACTAACGGAAGCTTGCTGTCCTGAAACTTATTTCTGATATTCTGCTTTACAATCTCCGGGTTCTCTCTGACAAATTTTAAGTCTAGCATAATGTTCCTCCTTTTTATTCTGAGCAGTAAGAAAAAAATCCTCCCGTCCCATCAGACATGGGACGGAAGGAATCCGCGTTGCCACCCAAATTGCCGGTTCTTAACCGACCTCTCATACAGCAGTATAAAGGCTGCCACCCTCCGGATTTCTCCGGTCACTCCGAAAGTGGAAAGATTCCCGCCCCTACCGGCTCACACCAGCCGCCGGCTCTCTGAAAAGATTGATAAATCGTAGCTTTCATCATCGCGTTTTCTGTATTATATACCAAATATTTTTATTTTGCAAGGGCTATTTTTCTTCTAAAGCTTCTTTCTCCGGCAGAATCCGAACGATTGTCTCACCAATAATGTGATTGCTGACATCCTTCACCTCGATATGAAGTCCATCGCCCTCCCATTCAAGGCTCTCGCCATTTGCCGGAACTCTTCCCAGACGGTCACAGACATACCCGTTAAAGGTATCATAGACAGCCGTAGGAAACACACGCCCGAGTGATTCTGCCACCTCCTCAAGGTCGGCACAGCCCTGTATTCTCCACGTTATTTCATCGATCTGCTCAATATCAGCGGGTTTCGAAATTTCTTCCTTTTCATCCAAATCTCCCACCAGTGCCTCCATCAGGTCATGGAGCGTGATAATACCAGACATCCCGCCATACTCATCAATAATAACGGCAAAATAGATTCCTGTCTGCTTCATCTTACGGAAAAGTACATTTGCCTTCATGCTCTCTGGAATAAACATCGCCTTTTCCACAGCCTGCTTCATCACATAATCCCTGTTCTTGTCCTGCAGTCGAAAATAATCTCTGCTGTCCAGCACACCGATAATATCATCGGTATTCTCCCTGCACACCGGATAATAGGTATGACGGTTGCCGCCTATTATCTCCTCCCATTCCTTCTGGCTGCCCGCTAAAGGAAGCATCGCAACATCCCTCCGGTGGGTACAGATTTCCTCCACGGAAATGTCATTAAATTCGAATACATTCTGTATCATCTCGTTTTCTTCCGCCGGTATTGTTCCTTTCTCATTGCCCTCCGCCAGCATCATGCGGATTTCTTCCTCTGTCACCGCTTCTCCTTCTTCCTCAGGATTCATCCCAAGCAGACGGAGCATCAGGTTCGTTGACGCCGTCAAGAGCCATACCAGCGGTGCAAATGCCCGGGAAACCAGATAAAGCAGCTTCGCCATACCAAGTGCCATCGTTTCCGCTTTCTTCATGGCGACACGCTTCGGCACCAGCTCACCAAATACCAAATTAAAGTATGCCAGTACCAGCGTAATCACGACAACACAAACGGAGCGCAGCACGCTTTCAGGAATCGTCACTCCGACATCTACCATGACCTGCACAAGAGGACCTGCAAAATTCTCTGCTGCAAACGCACTCTGCAGCAGGCTCGCCAGTGTAATTGCCACCTGAATCGTTGCCAGAAAACGCGCCGGCTGCTTTGTCAGCAAAGTCAGCTTAACCGCCCTGGAATCTCCCTCCTCTGTCAGCTTCTTAAGCTTTGCATCACTCATGGAAATTACGGCAATCTCTGCGCTTGCAAAGGCCGCATTTAAAAATATCAATATAATCAATAATATCAATGGCTGTATCATAGCCTCATTCCTCCAAACCTCTGTTATGAATAGTAATGTTCCGCTAAAGTACGCAAAAAGGTATAGCCTGAATCCTGTTATATGGACACAGACTATACCTCTATCTATTCATAACGCTGCATGGCGCAGCTCATTATTCTATCCATGTATGTATCATTATCACTATCCGCACTGTCGTCCATGTACTGTATCACATCCTTTCCTTTTTCTTTCTACCATAGCATAATATGTAGCAAAAGTCAAATTTATATCTGTTTATTTTCTGTTAAGGTTACTGCTGTGCAGCCCTTCTGCCTGCATTTCTCCCCGCATTGGTTCCCACTTCATTGTACGCCGCCTGATAATAATGAAAGAAATCCTTCATAAGCCCTCTTGCCTTCATCGATGGAAAGCTCTCATCAACCAGAATAATCTCCGTATTGTTCTGTGTAAGCTCCCTCTGTGCCTGCTGGATTTCCCTATAATCAATCTCCTCTGTGCCATTATAATTACCAATCAGAACCAGAAAACAGGTTTTCACACCCTCCTGCTTCATCTCCTGCCACATGTCAAGAAAGTACTTCTGATATTCATCTCCGCTCATACCATGGTCACCGTCTGTCTCACCCTGACACCACAGCATATAAGTATGCCGGACTGTCCAGCCGTCCCGTTCAAGGAACTGCCTGCAGGAGCTTAAACGGTTTTTCACATCCTCCAGAAATGCTCCCGCCGGCTGCCACTGAAGTATCGATGAGCCTCCCTTTGACGCTGAAATTCCTACGACTGGTACTCCCGTTTCTTTATAATAGGCATTCATAAATGCCGTCACCATAGAACCGCTCTTGCGTTCCCCGTCATTGATACCGTTCTCTCTGTTTTCTGCTCTGCCAAACGGCTCCTCTGCCGGATACAGACAATCCGGTGACGAAATAGCCCTGTATTCATAGCCTGCTCCCTCCGTCAAGCGCGGTGCTCCCTCCTGCCAGCGCTCACATGCCGCACCTCTGCCTGCCATGTTGGATTGCCCCATGAATAGAAAAAGGTCGGTGATTTTCTGTGTGCTTATCATATTATATACTCTGCTCCTTATATGTCCTTTGTGCTGCTAATGTGATTATAGCACAATCTTTCAGTTTCAACACAGATGTGTACTAAGTTTTATACTCTGTTTTTTGCATTTCGCCTGCTATGTAAGCTGCGGTATGTCCTACTAACTTTCATATTTACAGTCTGTCAAAATCTTCTATAAACTTATCTAATTTCTTACCAATATTTGCAATCTTCAAATAATCTTCCCTGCCTATCTCCAATACAGAATACCTTTTTCCATTGGGATCGTAACAAGGATACCTGCTGGCATTATAGAGATTCGAAAATCTGATATTTTCAAAAACACCGCTTTTCAGTTGAACAGACAATTGACTTTTTAATGCATCATTATTACCACCAAGAATCTCTATAAGGAAATCAATACTCACATCCAACGAATGACCTATATCCCTTAATTTCTTTGAAAAATAGGGATTAGAAGCATTTATTTTTCCACAAATATATCCCTTAATTTTCTTTTCCATTGCCTGTATGTGCATATATACTGCTTCATTATATAGTCGCTGCTGCGCTAACAGGATTGCAGCATTTTCATCGTTTCTCCCTAATGACATATATGCCTCTTTCATTTCTGGAGCACTAACATATCTTCTGATACCTATATACTTTTGCATTCTTCTCTCCTCTTTATTTTGAGAAACCGAAATCCTCTGTTCAACATTATCGTTATCATCATTGTTCAATCTCCATAATGATTGTTTTCTCTTCACATATATCAATTGAGCGTCATACTCCCAACACAGTAAATGGTAAACTATTTTACATAGTTTATGTATATCCTGTAATCCTTAGGAACTATATATTTTATGGAATTTTAGATTAGACGGACATGCATTGACGCACAGCTACATTCTTTCCATTATTTTCACATCCAATAACCTACATAAAATACTGAAATATCGCTACAAGAAGAGCTATTATTGACATAACCAGCGAAACATTATTACGGTTCTTCCATGCTTTTTGATCCTTTAACTCTTCCAATTGCTGTTTTAACTCTTCAATTTTCTTTTCATTATTATCAAGTTTTTTCAAGTAAGTTGACTCAATATTTTCACAAGAAGTTATAGCCTCATTTATTTCTTCAATACTTCCTATTATCTCATTAAACCTAGCTGAGCTCTCTTCATTTATTCTTTTCTGCTCAGCAAATAAATTATCATGCTCTATGGTCTTTTCTGCCTGCGCTGCTAGCTTCTTATCTTGTTCAGCATCTTTTATTTCACCTTGAGCAAGTAACT
>JAGANQ010000073.1 GCA_017624115.1 Lachnospiraceae bacterium | reverse complement strand
GTCTGGCAGAACCGAGCCTGTGACTGATAGAAATCGTTGTTCTTCCCTGACTGATTTGTCCAAACTGCTCATACAGGCTGCTCTCCGCTACCGGGTCAAGCGCTGCTGCCGGCTCGTCAAGAATCCAGAGCTGCGCCGGGCTTACAAGCAGTCTCGCCATGATAATTCTCTGCCACTGGCCGTCTGACAGCTCGATGCCGCCTCCTGCCTGTTTACCAAGTGCAGTATCAAAGCCCTGCGGCAGCTTCCTCATACTCTCATAAATTCCAAGCTGCCTCGCAGCCTCTTCCACCTGCCCTTCAGCGTGCATCAGCCTTCTCACATCCCCCAGTCCGATATTCACTGCCACCGTCTCATCATATCTGGCGGAATCCTGATAAACAGCGGCAAGCATTGCTTTTCTTGTCTCCGGTGCATAATCCCGGAGTTCTCTGCCATTGATAAGAATGCTTCCTTCATAATTATCATATACCCCGGTAAGAACCTTGGCAATCGTCGTCTTCCCCGCCCCATTTTCTCCGATAAAGGCGCAATGCTCCCCCTTTTTTATTCGAAAGCTCAAATCCTTCAGAATATACTGCGCTGTTCTCGGATAGCGGAAGGCTACCTTCTTAAATTCCAGCTCTTCAAACGCCTCCGCCTGCTCTGACGGCAGCTCACATGCTCCCTCTGTCTCCGGCATTGCCGCAAAGGCAGTCAGATTTTCCAGAAAATACATGCTGCTTACCATAGCCATAATTGTATAATCGATACCGTGATACATAAAGCTTATCGTGTCATAGATACCTGCAGACAATGCAATGAACATGCCGATACTCAGCTCACCTGAAGCTAAAAGTGCAATCTGAAACATCACAGCCAGCGTAAATACAAGATTAAGCACGACTGCCTCCACTGCAGCCCCGCCCTCCCTCTGCCATACTCCCTCTGTGTGAGCCTTATGAAAGTCCTCATTCCATTCTTCACATTTACGCTTTATATAGCCGGTATAGGAAAACAAAGTCCTTTCCAGTACACTTTGCCTGCCTCTTAACAGTGCATTCAGATATTCCACCCGCACACCATACCTTTTCTTCTGCTGAAAAATCTCCTGCGACCTCTGCTCATTCCTGACAGAAAAATATACTACCGGCACCGTCAGTGCCAGAATGAAGCTGCCAAGCCAGGCATTTTCCAGAAACAGCAGCAGATACACGCCTGACATTCTCACCATAAAATTCAAAAAATTCCCGGTCTGCTGCAGCATGGTCCATATAATGCCTTCCGTGTCATTCAGAATTTTTTGCTTCAGCTCCTGAAAGGTACGGTCCTCCAGCAGACGATACGGCACACGGGAGCATTTCTTTACTACCTGCTCCCGCATCTGATATTCTGCTGTATTTGCCACCCTGACCGTGCACAATCGCCCCAGATTATAGCCCATACGCTTCCAGACAATCATGGCCGTCATCCCTGCCAGATACGGCAGCAGAAACTGCCATGAAGCGGCTCCTCTGTGAAGTGATAAAGCCTGATTAATAAAGCCTGCTTCCAGCAGTATCAACAGCACACAGACCAGACCAGTCACAAGCTTCTGACCGATTGCCAGTACCGTATATAACGGTGAGCACTGAAACGATAACAGCAGCAGATACCGCCAGCCGTAGGTTTTCTTTTCTAATTTAAAGCTCATTTGTCTTTACATTCCTTTTCAGACGGACAGAAGCCTCTATCTCCCTGTCATCCGAGGTATAGAGGATTTCGCCCTGATATTTCTCCACGATTTCACGGATAATGCGTGTGCCGTAGCCGTGAAATCTTCTGTCTTTTTTCGTGACAGGCAGATGATTCTGCCGGACTTCTACATTATTTCCCGTGCTGTTGCGGCAGATGATTTCCAGTTCCCGCTTATCACCTTCCAGAATCAGCTCCAGCCAGGCGCCATGCCCCACCTTCTCATTCGCCTCGATGGCATTGTCCAAAAGATTTCCAAACAGATTACAGATATCCTTGTTCTCAATGCCCTGAAAGGATGTCAGAATCACGCACCGCACCTCGATTCCCTTCTGCTTTGCCTCCGACAGCTTCTGGTTGAGAATCGCATTGACAAAATGATTATCTGTTCTGACAATCTGATAAAGCCGGTCAAGCCGCTCCACCTGCCCGCCCAGAAAGCTGTGTGCCTCTTCATTCTTTCCTTCGCTTACGAGATTGTCCAGCACCAGCAGCGTATTTCTCATATCATGCTTAATCATGCTGATTTCCTCATACCGCTCCCTGCTGGCATTCAAATCCTGCTCGTAATACTCGTTCATCATTTCCAGTATCTCATAGTCCTGCTTCTTATTGCGGCTCTGCCTGTTCTGCCACAAAAAGCACCAGGCAATGATATTGATAACCAGCAGATTTTCCAATACCAAAAACATAATCTGTCCTGCGTTCATCTCTTATTCTCCATAAAATACTCCATTACGGTCTGGCGGTAATGCTTTCCAACCTCCAGCACCTTTCCTGACTTCATGCGGATTTCACTTGCATTTGGCTTCATCTGTACCACATACTCACGATTTACCAGAAATGCCCGGTGAATACGCAGAAAGCCATAGCTTCCAAGGTTCTGCTCTTCCTCCTCCATCGTCTTTCGAAGGCGGCCTTCCCCGCCTGACACAGTATGGTACATCAGATAATTCCTGCTGCTCTCCACGTATTCAAGCTCCGCAACCGGCACACGCTTCACCATACCGCTTTTATCCGGGAAATACAGACAGACTCTTTTATAATATTTCTCCTGAATGCGCTTCAATGCCCTCGCAAGCTCTGCAGCTATGCGCTCTTCAGAGCCCTTGCGTACAAAATATACCGGCTCATAGTGAAAGCTCTGGAATACCAGTTCCTCCTTTGAGGAAAAGAAAATCAGCTTACATTCATGCTCCATCTGTGACAGACGCTCTGCCGCGGCAAAACCGTCAAGCGGCGACATCTGAATATCCATGACAACAATATCATACGGCTCCTTCTCATGCTGGAGCAGCATCTTTACATTATCCGTATAGCCGTCAATGCCGATATCATCAAAATACTGCGGACACAGCTTTTTCAGCAGGCTTATTGCCTGTTCCAGAAACAGCGCTTCATCATCACAGACTGCGATTCTCATAGCAGACTCCTTTCTCACGCATACCACTTTGCCTGTGCCATGTACATCTCGTGGTACAGCCCCTTCTTCTCCATCAGTTCCTCATGCTTTCCTATCTCGGCAATTCTTCCATGGTCGAGCACCACGATACGGTCTGCTATTCTTGCCGAGCCGAGGCGATGCGTGATAATCACTGCCGTCTTATTCTTCGACAGCTCTGCAAACTTCTTATACACTGCCGTTTCCTCCAGCGGATCTATCGCCGCTGTGGGTTCATCCAGCACAATCAGATTGTGCCTGCGGTAGAAGCCTCTGGCAATCGCCAGCCGCTGCCACTGTCCGCCGGATAAATCTGTTCCTCCGAACTCTCTCGAAAGCATCGTATTCATGCCGTCCGGGAAGGAACCACTCTGCCAGTCAAGGTCAGCCTTTACAAGTGACTGCTCCACCGCATTTTCATCGACAGGCTTTCCGCTGTCACTTAAAATGACATTTTCCTGCAGACTCATCTTATAGCGCTGGAACTTCTGAAATACGGCCGAAACGCGCCCTGACGAAAACCTCGGATTTAACTCCTTCGTATCAATCCCGTCCAGCAGTACAGTCCCTTCCGTCGGCCGGTAAATGCCCAGCAGAAGTCTGGCAAAGGTCGATTTGCCTGCACCATTGCTTCCGACGATGGCTACCGTCTCATTTTCCTTAATGCTGAGACTAATATCAGATAATGATTCGCCTGCTGCCTCCGGATAGTTAAAGCTTACATGGGAAAATTCCACGGTCTTTCCCTCCGGAAATTCTCTGCCCACATCACGCTCCGGCAGATTTAAGAACTCCAGATAATTTTCCGCCATCCCAAGATTCGTCATCATCTGCTTTATTCGTGTACGGAACAGATTATCCAGCTTATCCGACATCCCGTCCAGAGAAGATGCTATCGCCGCAAAGGCTCCCACTCCCACACTTCCATTCATAAGATAATAAAACAGCATCACAATCGTCCCGATATAGCCTGCCATCGAAATAAAGCGCAGGCAGATTTCCAGGAGTTCATTCTTCTTTGTTGCCTTCCAGTCCAGTTCCCTCACCATGCGGATATTTTCCTCAAATTTGCGGAAGAAATACCCATATGCTCCCAGAAGTCTTGTCTCCTTCGCATATTCCCGGTCCGTAATACACCTTCCGTAGAAATCCCCTTTTCTGCGGTACGGTGCCGCCTGATACTCTACCTTTTTTCTCACCTGATACCGGAGCACCGAGCCAAAAATATAAGGTAAAAAAGAAATCAAAAGCATAATCAGAAGTCCCGGCTGTATCCGCAGCAGATATATACCCATGAAGCCAAAGTAGCATGCAAAGGTCAAAAATGTGTATACGGAAATCTGGAATACAAATACCGCACCCTGCAGTCCTCTGCCTGCCTTCTCAATATGGTCAAGAAAACGGTTATCCTCATAGCAGACAGGGTCTATTCTCGCCGCTTTCTCATTCATCAGGCTGCCCGCTGCCTGTTCGAACCTATACTGGAATTTGTTCTCTGCCAACGCAGACAAAGCACTCAGCACCATCTGTAAAATCAAAAAAATACCAAGAGCTATACCTGCCAGATATACCTTACCCGCAAATCCGCCCTGTACCAGTGCTTCGGCACTGTCAAAGAGCTGCTGCTTGAACCACACACCGGCACTCTGCGCGATTGCCGCTATACCGGAGCACAAAAGCATCGCGGCTGTCACTGTGGGAATCTGCTTGCATGCAATCCCTGTGAGAGTCTTCATCAATGCTATATAACCATTCTTTTTTCTTCTCATGCCGATGCCTCTCCCTTCCGCATACTCTCCTCTTCATACCAGCTTTTCTGGCTTTCATACATTCTCGCATACAGTCCCTGCGATTTCATCAGCTCCTCATGGCTGCCTGACTCTTCTATTCTGCCGCCCTTGAGCACAAATATCTGATTGGCAAGCTTCGTCGAGCCAAGACGGTGACTGATAAATATCGTTGTCCTGCCCTCACTGATTTTCTCAAATTCTTCATACAGCCTGCTCTCACTGACCGGGTCAAGAGCCGCCGTCGGCTCGTCCAGTATCTGTATCGGAGCCGGGTTCATCAGACTTCTCGCCATCGCTACCCGCTGCCACTGTCCACCGGACAAATCAACGCTGTGATCGGACAATTTCCCAAGCGGTGTATCAAAGCCCTGAGGCAGTCTGTTCATTTCTTCACAGATATCCAGCTCTCCTGCATAGCCTTCCATGCGCTCCCGCGCTTTTTTTTCTTCCATGTGGCGGATATCCCCGACAAGAATATTATTTGCCACTGTATCCTGATATCTGGCGAAATCCTGCCATACATTCGAAAACATCGCCTTTATTTCAGCCGGTGCATAGTCCCGAAGTTCCCTGCCATTTAAGAGGATGCTTCCCTCATAGTCATCATACAGTCCGGTAAGCAGCTTCGTGACTGTTGTCTTTCCGGCTCCATTTTCACCGACAAAGGCATAGTGCTGCCCTCTCTCAAGCTCCATGCTCATACCGTTCAATATGTACTGTTCTGTGCCCGGATAGCGAAAAAATACATTTTTTAATACCAGACTTTCAAAACGCTGCGGCTGCTCCGACGGCAAATCATTCGTTCCCTCTGTTTCCTTAAGATTGGCAAAGACTGTCAGGTCCTTCATATATGCCACATATCTTGCCATGATAATAACCGAGCGGCCGATTTCATTGTTCATCAGATTAATCATATCATAGATTGCCTTAGAAAGGGAAATAAAAATACCGATACTGATACTTCCTCTGGAAAGCTCCAGAATCAGAAAACACACCATCACCGTAGAAATCAGGTTTGTCAGCATACCACTGCCCACATTGCGCTTCTCCTTGCCTGTCTCCGCCAGCAGGGAAATCTTCTGGTACTGCTCCCTCCGGCTGTTCCATTCCTGATTGGTATGTGCGGTAAAGTCAAAGAGGGTACGCTCTTCCACCGTATCTCTTCCCGTCATAATCCCCTGCAGATACTCGCTGCGTCGGGCAAATGCAGACGATTCTTTAAATGCCTTGTAAATCCTGCCGCCGCTCGTAACTGAAAAATAAATCAGCGGTACGGAAACCAGCACCATCATCACTCCCAGCCATGCACTCTCAGTGAAGATAATGATGAGCACACCTCCGGTACGCACGACACCCACAAGGAAATTACAGGTATTCTGGAGCATTCCCCAGACATTATCCTCCATGTCCTTACAGACTCTTCTTGCCAGCTCCCAGCTCTCCTGATCCTCAATCAGACTGTAATGCATTCTCGAACGCTTCTTCACTGCCTCTCTGTTCATCTGATATGCAGAGCTTATCTGAACTTTGTTTGTCAGAATGCGTCCAAAGCTGTAGCCTATGCGCTTCCAGAAGATAATCAGAAGCATCACTGCAAGCAATGGATACGCTTCTTTCATCGCAGCCTGTCCCAGTGCACAGCCAATCGCAAAATCTATAAATTTCGCCTCCACTAATACCCACAGGACATTGACAACTCCCGTAATAATCTTCTGCGCCACAACCCCTACTGTACAGAGCGGCTCGCAGGCAAACGGCAGTCCTAACAAATATCGCCAGTCGTAGGTTTTTGGTTTTAATTCAAAGCTCATAGGTTTCCCTCCCTTTTTCGTAACTACAGAATTATTTTATATGACTCTGATGAAAAATCAATCCTTCTGGGACGAACGTTCATTTTGTGGGATGAAATGTCAGGTAGAATAAAACCTGCTTGACATTTCTCCTCTCTTCGTCTAACATTAAAATATACCGAACAAATATTCGTACAGAAAACAGCTGGACAGAATCGGGCATATCCGAAGCTTATCCAGCTGTTATCAGTATTAAATATTATATTATTATAAAGAAGCCTCCAGCATTTCACGGACTGCCTTGATGAAATCCTCTGTATTCAGAGCCTTTGCATTTTCCAGTGTCGTGATAAGTGCCAAATCCTTCGTCATCCTGCCGGACTCTACCGTATCGATGCATGCCTTTTCCAGCTTATCTGCAAATTCCATCAGTTCCTTGATACCGTCCAGTTCTCCACGCTTTCTCAATGCACCTGTCCATGCGAAAATCGTAGCGATTGGGTTAGTGGAGGTTTCCTCGCCCTTTAAATACTTATAATAATGTCTCTGCACTGTACCATGAGCTGCCTCATACTCATAATTACCTTCCGGAGAAACCAGAACGGATGTCATCATCGACAGCGAACCAAATGCCGTTGCCAGCATATCACTCATTACGTCTCCGTCATAATTCTTACATGCCCAGATATAGCCGCCGTTAGAACGAATCACTCTTGCCACGGCATCATCAATCAGTGTATAGAAGTATTCAATACCCAGCTCCTTAAATTTCCCGGCATATTCCTTCTCATAAATCTCCTGAAAGATATCCTTAAAGGTATGGTCATATTTCTTGGAAATCGTATCCTTACTGGAGAACCATAAATCCTGCTTTGTATCTACTGCAAAATTGAAGCAGCTTCTTGCAAAGCTCTCGATAGAGCTGTTTAAATTGTGCATACCCTGTACAATACCAGGACCCTTGAATTCATGGATTGTCTCACGAACCTCTTCGCCGTCCTCCTTCGTGTATACCAGCTCACATTTGCCGGCTGCCGGAATCTTCATCTCGGCTGCCTTATAGACATCCCCGTACGCATGTCTGGCAATCGTAATCGGCTTCACCCAATTCTTTACATATGGCTCAATTCCCTTTACGATAATCGGTGCACGGAACACAGTTCCATCTAATATAGCACGGATTGTTCCGTTCGGACTCTTCCACATTTCCTTGAGATTATATTCCTTTACTCTGGCAGCATTCGGAGTAATTGTTGCACATTTTACTGCCACACCATATTTCTTTGTAGCAAGGGCAGACTCTGTTGTCACCTTATCATCTGTCTGATTTCTGTATTCCAGTCCCAAATCATAATACTCTGTCTTTAAATCAATGAAAGGAAGTAAAAGCTCCTCCTTAATCATCCTCCAGAGTACTCTGGTCATCTCGTCTCCATCCATCTCTACCAATGGGGTTGTCATCTTAATCTTGTCCATATCTGTCCTCCACGTTTTCTTATTCTGTCATAGATACCTCCGGCAACCATTTATTCCTCTGTACTGCCGGAAGCATCTAAAAGATTTTTTAGCCCGTAATTGTCAATATTTTGAATCGTGTTCATCACATGCTGATGCGCCAGCTCTTCTGCAAGCTGCGGTTTTTTCTCCTCGATTGCCTGCAGAATTTTCCGGTGTTCTTCGTTCGAGTGCGCTGCCCTGCCCTCAGTGGCAAGTGACATCAGTCGTACACGTTCCACATAATGATGGAAATTCAGCAGCATATGCTCCATAATCCTGCTGCCGGAGGCCTGATAGAGAATCTCGTGAAACCTGGTATCCAGCTCACACACCTGCGCAAAATTCCCCCTGGTCGCATAGAACTCCGAAAGCTCCACATTTTCCGAAAGCTCCTTCTTCTGCTCCGGTGTGATATACTGCGCTGCCCATCTGGCGCAAAGTCCTTCCAGAACCGACCTTGCTGCATAGATATCCTTTATATCCCGTTCCGTAAGCCCTACTACATAAGCACCTTTGTTCGGAATAATCTTTACCAATCCCTCCAGCTCCAGCTGACGTAACGCTTCCCGGACAGGAGTACGGCTCACGCCCAGCTCCTGTCCGAGTGTATTTTCCTTTAGCTCTTCATGCTCTTTATATTTTCCCGAGAGGATTCCCTCGCGGATTTCATTAAATACTCTGCCTCTCAGAGAATATTTATCACTTACGTCCATAAGTCGACCCCAAGCTCCTTACAGCTCTTATCAATAGCCTTCAACAGCTCTTCAACTGTAAGAACTGTCACACGGCCGCCCTCATACTCTGCATCTACCCATTCCTTTACTCTGGCTACAACGGCAGCATTTTTATCAATCTGCTTATCACCCTTAAACTTGAAGTAAGTATTCATCCAGTGTGCGATTCCTGCCAGACCGGAGGTATTTGATACAGCCACAAGCACCGGTCTGTTTAGAAGCTTCTCTGTATCGAAAATGTTGTAGATTTCCTCGTTCTTTAACAATCCGTCTGCATGAATTCCGGCACGTGTTACATTGAAGTTCTTGCCGACAAACGGTGTTCTCTCCGGCATCTCATAGCCGATTTCCTTCTCAAAGTACTCAGCCAGCTCTGTAATAACTCTGGTATCCATGCCGTCGAGTGTTCCCTTTAACTGCGCATACTCAAATACCATCGCCTCCAGAGGTGTGTTGCCAGTTCTCTCGCCGATGCCGAACAGAGAACAGTTGACACCGCCTGCACCGTATAACCATGCGGTTGTTGAGTTTGTAACTGCCTTGTAGAAGTCATTATGTCCATGCCACTCCAACAGCTCAGACGGTACATTCGCATGCGTGGTCAGACCATAAATGATACCCTGTACACTTCTCGGAATAGACGCACCGGAGAAGTTTACGCCATAGCCCAGTGTATCGCAAGCACGGATACGAACCGGAATCTTATATTCCTGCATCAGCTTCATCAGCTCCAGGGCAAATGGAATAACGAAGCCATAGATGTCTGCACGGGTAATATCCTCAAAATGACATCTTGGACTGATGCCTGTCTCCAGACATTCTCTGACAATATTTAAATAATGCTCCATCGCCTGCTTTCTTGTCATTTTCATTTTATAGAAAATATGATAGTCAGAACAGCTTACCAGAATACCGGTCTCCTTCACACCAACCTCCTTGACTAATGCGAAGTCCTTCTTATTCGCACGAATCCAGCTGCTGATTTCTGGGAACTGATACCCGCGCTCCATACATTTGTATAAAGCATCGCGATCCTTCTTGCTGTACAGGAAAAACTCACACTGACGGATAATCCCCTTCGGACCGCCCAGCTTATGCAGATAATCATAAATCGTTACAATCTGCTCCGGTGAGTATGGCGCTCTGGACTGCTGGCCATCACGGAAGGTTGTATCTGTAATGAAGATTTCTTCCGGCGTGTTATGTGGTACAACACGGTTATTGAAAGCAATCTTCGGCACCTCATCATAAGGGAACAGGTTGCGGAAGATATTCGGCTCCTTCACGTCATTCAGCTGGTAAATCGGCTCCTCCAGCGATAAAAGATTCGTATGCTTATCGACAATCACTTTTCTGTTTTCATTTTCCATTTTCTCAGTATCCTCCTCATTATCCAGACCGAAATCTGTTCGCTTACCGCACACATCTGTTCTACATACGGCAACATTGGTATTATTGTATACAATCATACAACACTTGTCAAGCATAAATTTGCATAATTATACTGTTTTAAATAAATTTTCTATATTCAACATGCCGAAGCCCTGCCTGCTGCTCGGCCATCCAAGCTCTGTGGCACTCTCGCAAAGCCTCCTCTTTACCTCTCCGTTGGTTAGCTGCGGATATTTTGACAGCAGGAGAGCTACTGCGCCCGATACCATCGGTGTAGACATAGAAGTACCGCTTTTTCTGACATAACCGCTTCTGCCTCGCATCCCCTGTTTTTTTGCCTGACAGGAATGAATATTCGAGCCGGGAGCAACCAGGTCAGGCTTGATAATGCAGGAATAGCTTGGCCCTCTTCCCGAATAATCCGATATAGTTCTGCCTGACACCTCCACTGCCTCATCATCATCCGAGGAGCCGACTGTAATGACCTTTCTGCTGATACCAGGTGTTGTGATGCTGTATGGGTCCGGGCCATTATTTCCTGCCGCCACGCAGACTACCAGCCCCTCATCCCACACCGAATTGACCGCCTTTACAAGCTCACACTCTTCTTCCTCCTCTTCCTTTGACATGGTTCCGACCGAAATATTAACGATACGGATATTGTACCGTTCTTTATTGCGTACAACCCAGTCCAGCCCTCTGACAACATTATCTACAGAGCCATTTCCGCTGTAATCCAATACCTTACAGGCGATAATGGATGATTCGGATGCAATCCCACAGTAATACCCCTTTGACATACTTCCGTCCCCTGCCGCAATCCCCGCTATATGGGTTCCGTGACCGCAGTCATCATAAACTCCGCGTTTATGATATACAAAATCCTCAAAAGCTACAATCCGGTTTCCAAAATCCGGATGCGGGTATATTCCCGTATCTAAAATAGCAATGCCGATTCCCTTTCCAAAAATCTGCCTTTGCCACGCATAACCTGCTTTTACAAGTGCACATGTCCGATTCAAATTCTTCACCTGCACATTTTATTCTCTATATAAAATATTCACAAAAAAAGAACTGTTGCAAAAACAGTTCCTTTTCGTATTCATATTAATCTGCCATCTCGGCAATTGTATGAAGCAGATTTCTGGAATCCTCCCAGCCGAGGCACGGGTCTGTAATAGATTTGCCATATACATGCTCCCCTACCTTCTGGCAGCCCTCCTCAATATAGCTCTCTATCATAACACCTTTCACCAGCTTTGCAATATCTGCTGAATGTCTGCGGCTGTGAAGCACCTCCTTGACAATTCGAATCTGCTCCTTAAACTGCTTATTCGAATTGGAATGGTTCGCATCTACGATAACAGCCGGATTCTGGTAATTCTTCATCTGGTACATATCATGCAGACGAATCAAATCCTCATAATGGTAATTCGGCTGGCACTGTCCATGCTTATTCACAGCACCGCGAAGCACGGTATGCGCAAGCGGATTTCCATCTGTATGTACCGCCCAGCCACGATAAATAAAAGAATGTCCTGCCTGTGCTGCCTGTACAGAATTCAACATCACGGAAAAATCTCCGCTGGTCGGGTTCTTCATACCTGCCGGCACATCCATACCACTTACCGTCAGACGATGCTGCTGATTCTCTACAGAACGTGCTCCAATTGCCACATAAGACAGAATATCCATGAAATATCTCCAGTTTTCCGGATACAGCATCTCATCTGCCGCTGTCAGTCCAGTTTCTTCAATGGCACGGATATGCATCTTACGGATAGCAATCAGTCCTGCCAGCAGATCCGGCTTTTTCTCCGGGTCAGGCTGATGCAGCATTCCCTTATAGCCTTCTCCTGTCGTTCTCGGCTTATTCGTATAGATTCTCGGAATAATGATTACCTTATCCTTAATCTCCTCCTGTACCTTTGCCAGCCTGCAGACATAATCGCAGACAGCTTCTTCATTATCCGCCGAGCATGGTCCGATAATGGCAAGCAGCTTCTTCGATTCTCCGGTAATTACCTTTTTGATTTCGGCATCTCTTTCTTCTTTTATTCTGATAAGCTCGGGTGATAGCGGATACTCATTGCGAATCTCCTCCGGTATCGGGAGCTTCTTTTCAAATTCAAATCCCATTTTTCTTTCCTCCTCAGTATTCCCTGTACCATTTTCAAACAGCTATCATGTATTATAATACACAATGTTAAATTATGCAAGAAAGAATCCTGCAAAGCAGGATTCTCCGCCTCCCCGGAGGGCTTTTTATTTGCGAGCCGAGCATAGTCAGCTTTAGCTGACATGTTCATCTTGTGTGAGTACTCATCCCCGCGGATGAGCGCGGGTATATACCTCCCGCAGCCTCGTATTCATACCCATATACATCTGGGTCGTAGAAATATCAGAATGTCCCAGCATTTCCTGCACAGAACGTAAATCCGCTCCATTTTCCACCAGATGTGCAGCAAAGGAATGCCTCAGCGTATGCGGCGTAATTTCCTTCTCTATCCCCGCCTTATTCCCATACAGCTTAATCAGCTTCCAGAAGCCCTGACGGCTCATCGGCTTGCCGGAACAGTTCACAAAGAGCATATCTGAATCCTGCCCCTTAAGAAGCTGTTTTCTGGATTGAAGCATATAGTCCTCCAGAGCCTTTTTCGCCTGACTGCCAAATGGAATAATGCGTTCCTTATCATGTATCATGCAGTGAATATATCCTAACTGGAAATTTATATCTGACAGCTTCAGACCAATCAGCTCCGATACGCGGATTCCCGTTGCGTACAAAAGCTCCAGCATCGCTTTATCACGAATCTCCTTGGCATTGTTTCCCTCCGGCTGTTTTAAAAGAAGCTCAACCTCCTCCACAGTAAGAATATCCGGAAACTACTTTTCCAGCTTCGGTGCCTTAAGATTTTCAGCAGGATCCTTATCAATGATTCCCTTCTTCCAAAGATACGAATAAAATGCTTTTATTGATGCTATATTTCTGGAAATTGAAGATGGTGCACTTCCTTTTTTCTCCAGGTACAGCATATAGGAATTCAGATTCGTTGTATTCACTCTGGTCAGGGCAGAAATGTTCTGCTCCTTTACATATTCCTCCAGCTTCAGAAGATCCCGTTTATACGAAACTTCTGTGTTCATGGAAGCATGCTTCTCTTCCTCCAAATATTGAATGAATTTCTGAATTTCCAATTCCATAATTCCCGCCCCTGTTACGCATTTCCTAGTGTTCTTATGTCAACATATCTCTAATTATATAGAGTTTTTTACAGAAATGCAAACCCTTTTTTCCCGTATTTACAGGCTTTAACAGCATTTTTAGGTTCAAAATACAAGATATCGTTTTTTGGCAAATTATGTCTACCAGATATTGTGAAAAATTTTTTGTTAAAAATTTAAAAATTTTGTAATATTTTTTGCATCAGACCGGCATGAAGGTAGCCCTCCAGAATAATTCCCGTCACAAACAGCAGTGATGATACCAGAATCCTCTTTCTGTTACTCTTCCAGCGTTCTTTGTTATTCAGTACCTGCCACATCATCGCATATGCACCATAGTGCGGAAAAAGGAAGAGTCCAAAATATGCAATTCCCCGCATAGAGTACTGAAACACAAAGGCTGAAAGGCATACTCCGGCACAAAAGCCATAATATGCTGCAAAAAACATTCTGCCCATCGTACAGAATTCCGTCAGTTCCATAAACAACAACGCCAGAAAACGCGGCAGCCTTTTTCTGGCAATGTAGAAGCATAAAGCTGCCCCTGCCAGCGCCCCTGCCTCATACCGTCCTGTCAGAAGTCCTTTATAAAGCAGAAGCTCCTCTATGTAATCCTTTCCCCACATATTAAAAAAGAAGGTGCCCGCCAGAAGCCCTGTTAAAAAGGCGGCAGACATCCTTCCTTCTTTCGTAAATGATACGGGATATTGATGATACTGTCTCAGCATAGATTTCATAGGCTTTTCCCTCCAGGCTAAGACAATATATGCGCTGATTTCTATTTTATGTATTTTTCCTTATACGCAAGAATTGCTGATACAGTCTTGGCATCCATAATCGTGCCATCAAGAATCATGGCTGTCAAATCCTCCACGGAAACTGCCTCCACGTCAATAAACTCATCCTCATCCAGATTCTGATGGGAAGGAATAAGATTATCCGCTACATAAATCGAAATTTTCTCATTACAGAATGCAACGGTTGTATAAATATCTATCAAATGATCCATCTTATCCGTCTTATAACCGGTTTCCTCCTCAAGCTCACGCATGGCACAGGTATATGGCGGTTCATCTGCGCCGTTTTTTCCGCCCGCCGGTATCTCCAAGGTAAAACGGTCTACCGCATTGCGGTACTGCCTTACCATCAGTATCTTTCCATCCGCACGAACAGGTACTACCGCAGCCGCTCCCTTGTGTCCAATAAAATCGTAATGGACAATATTTCCTGCCTGTGTCTTTACGGTATCATCATATAAATCTATTATCGCACCATGCTTTACAAGAGCTCTGCCGAGTCGTTCCACTGCTTCCATTTTTATGCCTCCTGACATATTGCCACTATTTCTTCTTACTCATGCTGTCTGCCTTTTCATAGCATTTATCACATGCTTTCAGGACAGCGTTTCTAAAGCCATACTCTTCCAGCGCAGCTACTCCGGCAATCGTTGTGCCGCCAGGTGAGCAGACCTTATCCTTCAATACTCCCGGATGCTCTCCTGTCTCTAATACCATCTTCGCTGCCCCAAGTACAGTCTGAGCTGCCATCTCATACGCCGCCTGTCTCGGCAGTCCATATTTCACCGCACCATCTGCCAATGCCTCTATAAACATATATACATACGCCGGAGAGCTTCCGCTCACACAAATCACAGCATTCATCAGATTCTCACTGATAATCTGCATTTTTCCAAAGGACTCGAAAATTTTCCTAATAACCTGCATCTCACCCTCTGAATAAACAGATTCGTCAAAGCAGACACCTGTCATGCCTTCTCCCAGCAGAGCCGGCGTATTGGGCATGGCACGCACTACACGCACCTTTTCTCCGAGTGCTTTCTTAATATCTGCAATCGTAACTCCGGCAGCAATGGAAATAATAATCTGCTCTTCTCTGATTTCTGTCTTGATTTCCTCCAGAACCCCGGGAAAAAACTGCGGCTTTACTGCCAGAATCAGATACTTTGCCATAGCAGCACAGGTTTTGTTATCCGACGCATATTCTACCCCTTTTTCTGTGGCAAATGCTTTTCCCTTTTCTGCATTTTTTCTGGAAAAAACAATCTCCTCTGTCTCAAATACCTTAAGCATGCCACTTAACATGGCACTTCCCATATTACCCATTCCGATAAATCCGATACTTTTCATGGCTACCTCCTCTCTGCTCCTCTTCCTGATGCTTTTTCTTGTTTGATTTTATTTTGTTTCCAGTAATTTTTCCACACTTACCAGTTTCACACAAAGCACAAAAAGATTTGCCGCCTGAGCCATCTCCTCCGGTGTCGGGAAGGATGGTGCAATACGGATATTACTGTCCTTCGGATCCTTTCCATATGGAAATGTTGCTCCTGCCTTTGTAAGAATAACACCTGCTTCCTTACACTTATCTACAATCACCTTTGCGCATCCTTCCATCGCATCAAAGGATATAAAATATCCACCTTTGGGCGCAATCCAGCTTCCTATTCCAAGACCTCCCAGCTCCTTCTCCAGGACTGCCAGAACCGCCTCAAACTTCGGACGCATAATGGCAGCATGCTTCTTCATATGTGCCTTTAAACCGTCTATATTCTTATAATAGCGCACATGTCTAAGCTGATTAATCTTATCATAGCCAATGGTCTGTATTGTCATCTGCTTCTTAATATCCTCCAGATTTGCCCTTGAGGCTGCCAGTGCTGCAATTCCTGCACCTGCAAAGCTTACCTTGGAGGTTGAAGCAAATTCATATACCATATCCGGGTTACCTGCCTTCTCACATTCAGAAATAATATCCAGAAGCTCTGTATGCTCATCATATAAATGATGAATCACATAAGCATTATCCCAGAAAATACGGAAATCCTTTGCTGCCGGCTTTAATGCTGCCATACGCTTCACTGTCTCATCGGAATAACAGATTCCCTGAGGATTGGAGTACATCGGTACACACCAGATACCCTTGACCGCCTCATCCTCACTCACCAGCTTTTCTACCATATCCATATCAGGGCCGGCCTCTGTCATCGGAATATTAATCATTTCAATTCCAAAACGCTCTGTAATTGCAAAGTGTCTGTCATATCCCGGAACCGGGCACAGGAACTTTACCTTATCCAGCTTACACCACGGTGTGCTTCCCATTACTCCATGTGTATAAGAGCGGGAAATGGTATCATACATAATGGTAAGGCTGGCATTACCGTAAATTATGACATGTTCCGGAGTAGTTCCCATCATATCTGCCATTAACTGCTTTGCCTCCGGTATTCCGTCCAATACTCCATAATTTCTGCAGTCTACACCGCCTTCTGTCTTCAAATCCGACTTGCTGTTTACTGCATCAAGCAGCTCCATTCCAAGCTCAAGCTGTGCCGTCTCCGGTTTTCCTCTTGACATATCAAGCTTCAGGCCTTTTTCCTTTGCTTCCTTATAGCTCTTTTCCAGTTCTTCTTTTAAAGTTAAAAGTTCGTCCTTTGTCATCTGCTGATATGCTTTCATAACTGCCTCCTCGTTATTATGGACTATCGTCTCGTTTTGCAGGATTTGAAATCCAATCCTGCATTTTATTATAAACTTTATCTATTGTATGTGATTCTGTATCATTTGTCAAGCGCTTCCTGCATGAGCGGAGCGCCCTCAAATGAATAAAAGATAAGCCGCGGATGCGGCGCCGGCTGCGAAGCAGACGCTTTTATGAATTGAGGGCTGAACTGTTACCATATTATAAGTTCTTCCTGTAATCGAAAAAAGGCAGCCGGAAACAAATGTTTCCGGCTGCCTATGCACATATCAGTGGCATATATCTGATTCCCTGATGAGGTACTACTTTGCGTAGTCCACAACACGGCTTTCTCTGATAACGCTTACCTTAATCTGACCCGGATATTCTAATTCATTCTCGATTTTCTTAGAAATATCTCTCGCCATAAGCACCATATCTGCATCATTAATCTGTTCTGGAACTACCATTACACGAATCTCTCTACCCGCCTGGATAGCAAAAGATTTATCTACGCCTTTGAAGTTGTTTGTGATATCCTCTAATTGTTTTAATCTGTTGGTATATGTTTCTAAAGTCTCTCTTCTTGCACCCGGTCTCGCTGCAGAAATTGTATCAGCAGCCTGTACAATGCAAGCAATAAGTGAAGTTGCCTCTACATCACCATGATGAGATTCTACAGCATTGATAATCACTGGGGATTCCTTGTACTTTCTACACAAATCCACGCCTATCTGTACATGCGTACCCTCCATCTCGTGATCCACGGATTTACCGATATCATGTAACAGACCTGCTCTCTTTGCCATACGAATGTCTACACCAATCTCCCCGGCTAATAACCCGGAAAGCTGAGCAACCTCTATGGAATGTTTTAATGCATTCTGACCATAGCTGGTCCTGAATTTCATTTTACCCAGCAAACGAACGAGCTCCGGATGAATGCCATGCACACCAACCTCAAGAGTGGCCGCCTCTCCTTCTTCACGGATATTCTGTTCTACTTCCTTCTGAGCCTTTTCTACCATTTCTTCGATTCTTGCCGGATGGATACGTCCGTCAACAATCAATTTTTCCAAAGCAATACGCGCTACTTCTCTTCTGATTGGATCAAAGCCGGACAATATGACTGCCTCTGGTGTATCATCAATGATTAAATCTACACCCGTCATTGTCTCCAGAGTACGGATATTTCTACCCTCTCTACCAATAATCCTTCCCTTCATCTCGTCGTTCGGAAGCTGGACTACAGAGATTGTCGTCTCTGCTACATGGTCTGCTGCGCATTTCTGAATCGCATTTACCACATATTCCTTTGCTTTCTTTCCCGCTTCTTCTTTTGCTTTGCTGTCAAGCTCCTTAATCAGCTTGGCAGTGTCGAGTTTCACTTCATCTTCAACCGTCTTTAATAAATGCTCTTTTGCCTGTTCGGAGGTAAGACCTGAGATTCTTTCCAGTTCCTGTACACTTTTTGCATGAAGCTCTTCCACTTCAGCAGTCTTTTGTTTCAACGCTTCTTCTCTCGCTGCTAAACTGCTTTCACGCTTTTCCCAGGCATCGGCTTTCTTATCCAGAGCTTCTTCCTTGCTTTGCACACGTCTTTCATAACGCTGCAGCTCTGCACGCCGCTCCTTGGTTTCTCGTTCCAGCTCGTTTCTTGTCTTTAATGTTTCCTCTTTTGCTTCCAAAAGAGCTTCTCTTTTCTTAGTTTCCGCAGTTTTTAATGCTTCATCTATGATTTCCCTTGATTTTTCTTCTGCACTGCCAATCTTGGACTCTACAATCTTCTTGCGATAGGCAATTGCAGCAAACCAGGTAACAATAGCAACAAAAATTACGATAACAGCAAATATCACGTAAGAAATTAAGCCTTGCACAGGAGCACCTCCTTATTTAATTTTCATTGTACGAAATACAACATATAAATTTTATACTTTTTTCAGAATTATGTCAAGTAGTCAATGCCCGTAATCTCGTTTATTTTTTTCAAAATATTCTCATATGCAAAGCCTTTTCTCATAAAATATGCACAAATTTTCTGTCTTTCCTGCCATGTAAGCCCTGAAAAATCTATATTTTTCTTATGAATTAAGGCATCCAGCGCATCCTCTTCCCCTGTTTCCAGTTTTTCCAGTGTGCTGTCTATGATTTCTCTTGCTATTCCTTTTTCCGAAAGCTTAAGAGAGAGCATCCTTCTGCTTAACCGGGCAGCTTTCTGCTCCGCATAGATTCTCGCATAGCGGCAGTCATCAAGATAATGATACTGTCTTCCGAAGCACAATGCTTCCTCAATCGCTTCCTCCGGATAAAATCCCTGCCGCAGCTTCTGCCGTATCTGATGCTCTGTATAATCTCCGCCCTTTAGAAGATACATCATTCTCTCTCTGGCACGCTTTTTCAGAATTGTCTCAAGAATCTCTTCATACCGTTCGTCGCTCAGCATGGTGCCTTCCTCCAGCTTATAGCGGCGCACTTCGCCATTATAGAGAGCAAACATAAGACCATTGTCCATGACAATTTTCTTTTTCTTCGTATTTAATGCTTCTATGACGCTGACTATCATCCTGCTATTCCCGCCGTTTTACTGCTCTGCTTCTTCCTTTCCGGCATCCACAGCCATAACAGCATCCTCCTTCAATCCGAAATGTGCACGCACCTTATTCTCCACCTCAGCACGAATTTCCGGATTATCCTTCAGATACTGCTTCGCATTCTCGCGCCCCTGTCCAATCTTGGCATCATTATATGCATACCACGCACCGCTCTTAACGATAATGTTCACCTGTGCTGCCAAATCCAGAATATCACCCTCTGTGGAGATTCCCTGTCCGAACATAATATCAAATTCTGCTTCCTTAAACGGCGGAGCAATCTTATTCTTCACAACCTTCACACGGGTACGGTTTCCGATAACCTCACCACCCTGCTTTAAAGACTCAGTTCTTCTGACATCCATACGAATAGAGGAATAGAACTTAAGCGCACGTCCGCCCGTTGTCGTCTCAGGATTACCGAACATCACACCCACTTTTTCACGAAGCTGGTTAATGAATACCACGATACAATTAAACTTACTCACCACTGCTGTCAGCTTTCGGAGTGCCTGAGACATCAGACGCGCCTGCAGGCCTACATGGGAATCTCCCATATCACCGTCAATTTCAGCCTTCGGAACCAGCGCTGCAACAGAATCCACGATAATAATATCAATAGCACCGGAACGCACCATTGTCTCGGTAATTTCAAGAGCCTGTTCTCCGTTATCCGGCTGTGAAATGTACAGATTATCAATGTCTACACCGATATTTCTGGCATATACCGGGTCAAGCGCATGCTCTGCATCAATAAAGCCGGCAATGCCGCCCCTCTTTTGTACCTCCGCTATCATATGAAGGGCAACTGTCGTCTTACCACTGGACTCCGGTCCGTAAATCTCCACAATTCTTCCCTTCGGAATACCTCCAAGTCCCAACGCAATATCCAGACTCAGAGAACCTGTCGGAATCGTCTCAATGTTCATATTAGCAGAGGAATCTCCAAGCTTCATCACAGAGCCCTTGCCAAACTGCTTCTCAATATTTGCCAATGCAGCATCCAATGCTTTTATCTTATCATCACTTGCCATACTTTTCTCCCTTTCACGCGAATACACGTTCGCTTTATTGATTATAGTTTAGTACATATGTTCGTTTTTGTCAATCTCTTTTTATGTTATCTTGTTCCACCTCCCCTTCATAAAATTAAGTCTGGAAATCCGGAATGAATAATTCCTTCTGAAGTACCGGCAGACAAGAACTCTGCCGCTAAGAAATCTGCGACTATGATAAAAGGATAGCACAAGGCTATCCTTTTTGCAACTAAATCTTTTATTTTTCCCCATAATTTTCCAGAATGCTTCTTCTCAGCAAATCCAGCGCACACACTACAGAATAATCTCTGATTTTGGCACGATTTCCCTTAAAAAGATACTGCTCCACCGTTACCTTATCGTTGATGTAACAGCCGATATAAACAGTTCCGACCGGCTTTTCCTCGTTGCCGCCATCCGGACCTGCAATACCGCTGATTGCCACACATACATCAGAATCTGTGGCGAATACACCGCCCTTTGCCATTTCCTTCACTGTCTCTTCGCTGACCGCACCATATTTTTTTAAGGTACTCTTGCTGACATCAAGAAGCTTCCTCTTGGCTTTGTCGGAATAGGTTATAAAGCCCTGCTTAAATACCTCTGATACCCCCGGCACATTTACCAGTCTGCCGGCAAGCAGACCACCGGTACAGGACTCTGCCGTTGTGAGAGACAGATTATATTTCTTAAGAAGCCGGACAACCGCCTCTTCTAAAGTCTCGTCCTCTTTTACAGAATAAATGTAATTTCCAAACCGCTCCTTTAATTCCTTCACCACAGGCTTAATCAGTTTCTTTGCCTCTTCTTCGTCCTTCGCCTTCGCCGTCACACGCAGATGAACCTCTCCGGTCTTTGCATAGGTCGCAATCGTCGGATTAGTCTGTTTCTGAATCATATCATCAATTTCGGCTGCCACCTGACTCTCGCCGATACCTGCAAGCTTCACCATCCTTGAATAAATAATCTCCGGCTGCAGGCGGTTGAGATACGGTGCAATACCGTTCTTAAACATCGGAATGAGCTCATTTGGCGGACCCGGCAGCAGAATAACAGACTTTCCATTCACCTCGATAATCAGTCCCGGTGCCGTACCATTGTGATTATCAATAACAATGGCTCCCTGCGGCACCTCAGCCTGTTTCCAGTTATTGTCAGGAATTACCTTCCACTGACTTTTCTCAAAATATGCCTCAATCATGGCTCTGGTATGTGCATCTTCTACCAGCGGAAGTCCGCATACCTTTGCCGCAGCCTCCTTGGTAAGATCATCCGGAGTCGGTCCAAGTCCTCCACACAGAATCACAACATCGCTGCGCTCCATTGCCGTCTTAAGCGTTGCTGTCAGACGTTCCTCGTTATCACCCACTACACTCTGATAATAGCAGGACAGTCCCAGCGCCGCGCACTGCTCCGCCAGAAACGCCGCGTTTGTATTGACAATATTTCCAAGCAATAATTCTGTTCCTACACAAACAAGCTCAACTACCATTATTTCTGGCTCCCTTCTCTTAAGACACCTTTATTTTTCATCAGATAATCTGCCAGTGAAACAACGGTCAGTATCAGTGCAATATAAATAATAGCCGTCTCTATTATGTCCATCCAGGCAAACGGCAAATCAGCAATCAGCAGAATAATCATCACCATCTGGAATACCGTCTTGAACTTGCCCCAGTAGCTGGCTGCGATAACGATACCGTTGTCAGCAGCAATCAGGCGAAAGCCGTTGATGATAAATTCCCGGCTGATAATAATAATCACCATCCACGCCGGAAGTGCCTGAAGCTCTACAAAGCAGATTAAAGCAGAACACACCAGAAGCTTATCGGCAAGCGGATCCATAAATTTCCCGAAATTTGTAACCAGATTATATTTTCTGGCAATCTTGCCGTCCAGCAGATCAGTCAGGCTGGCAATCACAAAAATCGCCAACGCCACCCATTTCGAAGCCGCTCCAATATAATCTGCCATCATAAAAAATACAAAAAACGGTATCATACATACTCTGAGAATCGTAAGTTTATTTGGTAAATTCATGATCTATCTCTCCTATCAAATCATAGTCTAAAGCTCCGGTTATCTTCACACGCACAAAATCACCGGAAAGCAGCTCCTCGTCTGTATTTACAAAGACATAGCCATCTACATTCGGGGCATCCATATAGGTTCTTCCCATGTAGGCATTTTCATCCGCAAGCTTACCCTCAATCAGTACCTCCAGCGTGCGTCCTATCATCGCCTGCGCTTTATCAAAGGCTATATCCTGCTGAAGCTCCATAATTTCCTCACGCCAGTCCTCCTTGATGTCATCCTCAATCTGGTTCTCCATCTCGGCTGCTCTGGTATCCTCCTCCGGCGAATAAGAAAATACACCAAGGCGGTCAAATTCCATCTCATCGACAAATTCCATGACTTCCTCATGTTCTTCCTCCGTCTCGCCTGGGAATCCGGCAATCAGAGTCGTCCTCAGCACGATGTCCGGTATCTCCTGTCTCAGATACTGAATCATAGATACAAGCTGTGCCTTATTTGTTCTTCTGCCCATGCTCTTTAGCACACGGTCACTGGCATGCTGAATCGGAATATCAAGATAATGACAGATCTTCTTCTCAGTCTTTATAACCTCCACCAGTTCCTTCGTGATTTCCTCCGGATAACAGTAAAGAATGCGAATCCACTGAATCCCTGACAATTTACACAGCTCCCTAAGAAGCTCCGGCAGCTTCTTCTCTCCATATAAGTCTTTGCCGTAAAGTGTCGTCTCCTGTGCAACCAGAATCAGCTCCTTCACACCCTTATCAGCAAGCTCCTGTGCCTGACGAAGGAGCTCCTCCATCGGAACACTGCGGTACGGTCCGCGTATTTTCGGAATAATACAGTAGCTGCAGTTTTTATTACAGCCCTCGGCAATTTTCAGATAGCCATACCATCCGCCCGTAGTCAGAATACGTCCGGTACTCACCTGAGGCAGACGCTTCAAATCCTCGAAGCTCTCTGATTTCTCACCTGCCAGTACCTCATTTACAATTTTCAGAATCTCATCATAGGCAGATGTTCCTACAATGCCATCCACCTCCGGTATCTCTGTCTTAATCTCCTCACGGTAACGCTGTGCCAGACATCCCGTTACAATCAATGCCTTGCAAACCCCTGTTTTCTTAAGCTCTGCCATCTGGATAATCGTATTAATGCTTTCTTCCTTGGCATCATTAATGAAACAGCAGGAATTGATAATAATTACTTCTGCCTCTGTCTCATCATCCGTAAAGGTAAATCCGCCTTCCCGCAAAAGTCCCAGCATCACTTCACTGTCTACCAGATTCTTGTCACAGCCCAGGGATACAAACAGTATTTTCATACAATGCTCTCCTCAAAATTAGTAATGGGGCAAAGCTTCCCTTGCCCCAGCCAAACATATTCTATCACTATTTATTCGAAAATTCAACTAAAGACTCTAATTTCTCCATCGCCCTCCCGCTGTCAATCGTTTCTTCTGCTATTTTTATGCCTGCTTCCACACTTTCTGCCACACCGCTGATGTAAAGTGCCGCTCCGGCATTCAAGAGAACAATATCACGCTTTGCTCCCTTATCCTTACCGGACAGGATTGCTTTCGTAATTTCCGCATTACCGGCTCCGTCTGCGCCCTTAAGCTCCTGCGTACTCACCCGTTTAAATCCATACTGCTCCGGTGTCACTGTGTAAGTCACGACTTTTCCATCCCTCAGCTCAGAAATCTGTGTATCCTCCGCAGTGGAAATCTCATCCATTCCATTCACAGAGCTGACTACCAGTGCGCGTTCTACCCCGAGCTCTGGCAATGCCTTAGCAATCGTTTCTGTCAGCTTCGGGCTGTAGACACCGATTAGCTGCCTTTTAGCGCCGGAAGGATTTGCTAACGGTCCAAGAATATTAAAGATAGAACGAATTCCCATCTCAGCTCTCGCCTGACCGACATAACGCATGCTCTTATTAAAGGTCGGAGCAAACATAAATCCGATGCCTACCTCTTCAACTTCCCTTTCCACTTTCTCCGGCTCTGCCATAATGTTAATTCCCAATGCCTCCAGGCAATCGCCCGCACCACTCTTACTGGAAATCGCACGGTTGCCATGCTTTGCCACCGGCAGCCCTGCTCCTGCACAGACAAATGCTGCTGTCGTAGAGATATTAAAGCTGTTGGAGCCATCTCCGCCTGTTCCTACAAAATCAATGTAATTCTCTACCTTCGGTGTAATGTGTTCTGCCTTATCACGGAGCACCATAGCGGAACCGATAATCTCCTCCAATGTCTCACCCTTCATTCTCAGGGCGGTCAGATATGCACCAATCTGCGCCTGTGTTGCCTCTCCGCTCAGCAGCTCCATGGTTGCTGCCTTTGCCTCTTCTACTGTTAATGACTGTCCTTCCGATATCTTTTTGATTGCCTCTTTCATAATATTGTTCTCCTTTCAGAAAAATATCAGAACCGTTCCGGCAGTTCGATATGGGTAAGTATGATAGAACAAAGCGGACAAGTCCGCTTTGCGAGCCGAGCACGGTCAGCTTTAGCTGACATTTTCATCTTGTGCGAGTGCTCATCCCTAGCGGAGCGTTTTTTATATCATAGGGAAGTTCAAAGAACTTTCCTATGATATAAAAAAGGCTTTTGTCTCAGCTACGCTGGGACAAAAGCCTTTGCTTCTGCGGTACCACCCATATTAGTATACACCTGCACTGTATACTCACTCCTTCATACACCATCATGTATGTTCCCTTGATAACGGGCGGAAATCCCGTCAGGTACTACTAAGCATCATGCCTTTCGCCTGCCCTCATAAGTCCATTCTGTAATACCCACCACACTGTCTCGCACCAGCCGACAGTTCTCTGCGCTTCCTGATACTACATACTCTTCTTAATCATCGGTTCTTTTTTTCTGATTATATCACTTCTTCGCTAAAAGTCAATTACTTTTTTCATAAAATCCAGGTAGTCCCGGATTTCCTGCCAGGCATGGCGGGATTCCGGCAGCATGTCCCTCGCCATCTGAAACACATGGAACATTCCCTCATATACTGTACAGCGTATTTTGCCGCCTGCTCCCTTCACCTTCTTCTCTACAGAGAGACTGTCACTTAACAGCATCTCATAGCTTCCCACCTGCACAAGCATTGGCGGAAAACCTTCAAAGCTGCCAAACAGCGGTGAAATATAAGGATTGTGCGGGTCATTTTCACCTATATAATCCTTATTATAGAGCATACTGTCCTCCGTCCTGCCAAACAGCGGATCCTTCTCATAATTCTCCGTATAAGATTCTCCTGAGCATGTCAAGTCCGTCCATGGAGACATCAGAATAAGCCCTGCCGGCAATTCCTTTTTCTTATCTTTAAGATAATGGCAGAGTGCAAGCGCAAGCCCGCCGCCCGCCGAATCTCCTGCAATTATAATATTTTCCGCCGGATAATGTGCTGACAGCCAGTCATACGCATCAGCAGCATCCTCCAGTGCCGCCGGAAAAGGATGCTCCGGTGCCACACGGTAATCAATAGTGAGTACCCTCCCCCTGCCCAACGCCTTGCTGTAAAGCACGGAAAATCTGCGGTAAATATTTTTCATGGGTCCAATATAGCCGCCGCCATGGAGCTGCAGAATCACCCGTTTATCCTGTACCGTTTCCGGCGACAGGTATTCCATGACATAATGCTCCCTCTCAATCATTTCCCTCTTAAAGCCCCGAGGGCAATGCCATTCCGGCTCGACCGGATGCTTTCGGTACTCCCCATTCTGCAGCTTATGCCCAGCCGCAGTCCCGGTAATGTCCGTGAGTAACTGACGCATAACAACCCCTGTCACGCTGGCATCCCTTTTCATTTTCCTTTGCCGATACTTTTCTACCGTATTTTTAATCTGCGCACACATGTCATTCCCTCTTTATTTTTATATATGAAATCTGCGCTTGACTTCACTCTTCGCTTTTTTATCGCCAAATATCATCGTTCCTGCAAAAATCAGTATGGATACAAAAATCGCCGTAAATGCAAGAAACGGTCTGGTAATAATTCCCACTCCGTACAAAATACCCAGTATGATGCTAAAGCCAAGGTATTCAAGCTGAAATAAAATATAGCTCTGCCAGTTCATAAAATTAATAAACTGCAGCACCAGTGTCGCACCGTTTGCCACCAGAACAATCGCGGGCACCGCATAGTTTACCGCCCAGCCGCGGTACCCCAGTACCCAGTCTGCCCACAGGCACAGTGCCTGTGCCGCCAGTGTCTGTACCAGAATCTTCAGCGCCGGATTAGCATAACGCTCTATGGAAAACAGCATTGTTATCCACAGATACACCATTAAGCCTGTGCTGATTAACGACCACCAGATGCCATCATATGTGGCAGCATTTACCCCAATCAGTACCAGCCCCAGCACCACGGAACAAAACAAAATCAGCCGTGTAATCAGATTATATTTATGCGGATTAAACTCGATTACCGGATACATCGCTTCTCTGACCGGCTCCGAGACTGTTTCCAGCACTGTCTGGCAGAGCGGGCAGACCAATTCATTATCTGCGATGTACACCTTGCATTGCTTACATTTTTTCATCATACACCCCGTTACTCTCTATTGTCACCTGTATTCCATCCAGCGTAAGACGCTTGCAGAACACACGCTCCAGTCCGCTGTCCGTAAACACACTGCTGAATGTGAAAACCAGCTCGTCTTTGTAGGAGCATACCACACATTTCAGAGGCTGCTTTCTGGACGCCCCCATAATCATATGAAACCGCTCAATGTAAGGTTCATATTCGCTGCCCACCTGAATTGCCCCGCAGTTTGAAACCGTAGCAGTAAATGCTCTGGAGGAGCGCCTGTAAATCAGCTTCACACCCAGGTTTTTTACAAACAGGGGAATCAGCCTTATAAAAATATTTTGTTCATTTGATACATTGTAGGATATCAGCTCTGACAAATGCTCCTCTGTCAGATATTTTTCAAATTCCTCCTTCACCAGCCACAGAATCTCCTCAAAGCTGTAATCCTCTTTGCTCACCATCATAGCTGCAAAAATAACGGCAAAAAAATTTCTCGTTGTTGTGGACGGGAACATCGAGCGCAGATTAACCGGAACATTGATGCGGATTGGCATCCGTGACGGCTGGTTATGCAGATATTCCTTGTAAATACTCCAGATAAGCGCCGCCGTCAGATACTGTGTAATACTCACACCGTAGCCCTTTGACACACGTTTTATCTCCTCCACCTTCACATAGCCGTGAATTACACCCAGCATGGCAGCCGGAAGCACCTCGCCCCGCAGCTGATACGCATGTATATGGCTGTAGCCACTGACCTTCTTCTGCCTGTAATACTTCACATAGCTGTCTTCCATATTAAAAGAAGTCGCAGGAAGCGGTTCCTCCTGTCCTGCAAAATTCTGCGGATGTGCAAGCCTGATATACTGACAAACCAACTCTCGCATAAAATTAATCGCCCCATACCCGTCTGTCAGCGCATGAAATACCTCCAGATTGATTCTCTTATGATAATAGCTCACACGAAACAGAAACTGATTATTGGCATACGGCTCCATATAACGGCATGGATAGGCAGTCTCTTCCTTAATCATCGGCTCCTTTTTATTTGTTTCAAAGTAATACCAGAAGACACCTCTTCTTAAGCGTACCTGAAAGCCTTCAAACCACGGCAATATGCGATTCAAGGTCTGCTTAAGGAGCCCCGGATCAATATCCTCAAAAAGAGTCGCCGAAATCCGGTACACGCCGCTCAGATGATTATTCGTAATCACCGGATAAATCTTCGCCGTGTTATCCAGCTTATGCCATCTCAGTTCCTTTCCCCGTTTTCCTGCCATTTTTCTGTTCTCCTGTCAACATATTTTCTCACAATGTACCGACTTTCCCGGTATCCAGCGGTAATACGTGAAAAGCTCCACCGCCAGCTCGCCCTCAAAGCCTTTTTCCACTGCTTCAAGTACACACGCATAGTTTTTATAACCCATTGGTCCTGTTTTTTCGTCGGGACGCATCATCAGAAATGCCGTTGAGGATTTGTTTTCCGGTACCCTTCGCAGATAATCCTGACTGTAAAACTGCATCTGGTAATCCTTATCACTCTCATATTCTATTATCGGAATTACGCTGCCCTGTGGGCAGATATCCGGCAGGGAATCTATGTACTGCTGCTTTATGTTCTTAATCTCCTCAGCCGAAAACCGCTCTGTATACCGTTTGTCCTCAAACCGCGTCTTTGCGTCCTCCCAGACATCATAAAAGCTGACACCATGAATATAAAGCCTGACTTCCTCTTCTTTCTTTACCCTCACCATGCGGGGCTTTGCATATGTGCCGGTCTGCAAATGCAGCTTTTTATTAACTGCCACCGGAATATGCTGTGCCTCAAGCTTCAGCACAATGTCGAATCCGTCTGCCTCAGTATTTACCTGTGGAAATTCCTGTTCCTGCATCTCATAGCAGTTTATCGTCAGCCTTTCAAAAGGCGTCTGCTCCAGTTCTCCCAGTCTGACACCATTTTGCAGCAGACAAAGAAACAGCACCCGCTCCTGCTCATTGCAGCCTTCTCCCAGACAGGTTCCCGTCGCTGATGACACGGACAGATGCTGTCCGTCAAGCTCAAGCTCCCGGATTCTCAGGTCATTTCCACCACGAAGGCCCTCCTTCTGTGCCTGTCTGTTTGTCGCAGGTCTGCGATAACGTCTGGTGTGCCTCTCTGTCTCCTCCTCACTCATGCCACGGATTTCCCACAGGCACAGCTTGTCCTCTCTCTTAGCAAGCATCGCCAGTACACTATAGCATTCCCCATCCCTATAAAAAGCATTCAACACCAGTTTTTCCTTAAAATCCGGCAAAAAGCTTCGAAGTATTTCTGCGTTCATGTTCCCTCCAAATCTACTGTATCTTCCCTTCACGGCGAAGCCGCTCCAGCAGCGCTTCGCACCCTTTCTTTATATCCATATATGTTCTGTCAAAATCACCCGTGTACCACGGGTCAGCCACGTCAGCATCCGAACCTGCAAACTCCAGCAGCTTGCATATTTTACCACCGGTATGTCCGAGAATCCGCTCCATATTTCTGATATTGTAGCTGTCCATACCTATCAGATAATCATACCTCTCATAGTCCTTCTTTGTCAACTGTACGGCATACTTTCCCTCTGTCGAGATGCCATACTCGCGAAGCTTTCTTCTGGTTCCATAATGCACCGGATTACCTATCTCCTCCCTGCTGGTCGCAGCAGAGGCAATCACAAACTGGTCTGCGATTCCCTGTCTGGAAACCATGTCCTTTAGTAAAAATTCTGCCATGGGGGAACGGCAGATGTTGCCGTGGCAAATGAAGAGTATCTTAATTTTTCCCTGCATATCTTAGTATAACCTCAAATTCCCTAGTATTTTCAAGGGTTCTCAAGATTTTCCCTAAGAACCCTATCTTGGCATATTATAGCATATTTCAGTATATCTTGGTAGGTAAAATGAGTACAAATCGAAGTAAAATTACCCAGTCGTACATCAGCCCCCTTTAAGGCTATACCATTCACTTATTTATAACCTTATCCAATTCCTTCTTTGCATCTGCCATATCCACTACATTCATTTCCTGCTTTATCATTTCTGTTATTTTAAGTCGCTCCAGTTCATTCTTGGCATCTTCCAATTTTACATGGGTATATATATTTAGAGTTGTAGCAATATCTGAATGTCCCATTAGGTATTGTAATGTTTTTACTGATACCCCTCTTTTTACCATGTTTGTGCAGTACGTATGCCTTGCTACATGTGGTGTAATCTTTGGCAATTCTATTTTGTATATCTTATTATACTTCTGAACAGAATGTTGGAATTTCTTTTCCCACTGATAAGATAACATTGGCTTACCTCTATCATCCAGGAACAGGAAGCCACTATATCCATCTATCATATATTCTACCTTAGGCTTTTTCCTGCTGGATATGACACGTTTAAATGCCATATGCACTTCATCACTCATTGGTAGTTTTCTTGTACCTGCAACTGTTTTTGTTTTTTCAATATAAGCTCCCTTGCCTGCTGTCACTTGCAACTGATGATCCACATTAATAGTCCTGTCCTGTAAATCTATATCTCTTAATGTCAAACCGCACAACTCACTGATACGCAATCCTGTCTTAAACAATATAAAAATACCATCATAATATCGACTGAAATGTGCATCTTCCTTTATGAATTTTAGGAAAGCACTCTCTTGCTTTACTGTAATAGCCACTCTCTTTACAGAATCATTTACTAAGCAGTCTGCCAGTTGGAATTCAAATGGATTCTTTCTGAGCAAATCATCTTCAACTGCCATCGTAAAGGCTGGTCTTACAACTCCCCTTATTGTCTGAATTGAGCTGTAACTACGTCCTCCAGTTTGCAGTTCAATTAACCACAGCCTTGCATCAGATGTTTTTATTGTATCAATACGCCTGTTACCAAACGTATCTTTTTTTAACACATTAACTACAGTTTTATATCCATTTCTTGTAGTTGGTCGCACATTATTCTTCTGCGCAATATATCTTTCAACCAATTCCAGCACTGTAACATCGCCACCATGATATGCTATTCCATCCCTCAAGTCCTTCTCTATCTGTCTTTCTTTCTCTCTTAACGACAAATCTGCCTTTTTACCAGCCGGTATTTTATCATTTTTCTCCAGCTTCCAGCTGTAAATAAATGCCCTTTTTCCAGTTGAATGGTCTACATAGGTATACATATAACGTCCGTCTGACCTCTGCTGCTCGCCTTCCCTGAGGATACGCCCCTTTTTATCCTTTCTCTTTAAACTATCTGCCATAACCTTTGTCCTCCTTATCTTTTATCCACATATCACCTTTTGGTGGCTGAGTATACCGCCACCAAAAGGTAAATGCAAGTAGTTCCTTTATGATTCCTTCAGATACTTCCTGTACAATCAATAAACTGCTCGAATTTCACACGCTTAATCAGTATCTTTACACCATTATTTAATATGAAATCAGCATCACTATTCTCCTGCACTATCTGTCTTAACTTCTTTTCTCCTATGTTAAAGTACCTGCTTGCTTCTGAAATCGTCAGCAGATACCTCTGCCACAATGGCACATCATTCTCAATACTCATCTTGACGAATCCTCCGATACCTTAAATATCACTTCGTCCCCTGGGTTTCTCATTTATCTGGTAAGCATATTGTCCTGTTTAACTCTCTTTATAAAATTTTCATAAGCTCTTCCTGTGTCACATCATCAACACATTCTAGAATTATTTTTCTAATTTTGCAATTCGCACCTTTCCTATCCCATTACGCTCACCCTCCCTTTTCTTTGTTTTTGCAAATCAAGGCAGGTATCCGATTTTTGATTGCCATCACTCATGCACATACATTGAATGCTTATCTGAATTTTCGAATGTATGTCCACAAAAATCACTGTATGCAAAAAAATCTTGTTTGCCTTAATTTTTAAAAACTAATTATTATAAAATAATGCTATCTAACCTAGTCGATAACATTTTGGAGAATGTATATACAGCGAAAATAAGGTATGTACTACCAAAAAAATTTCTTAATCTGCTCACTGTATCGGATATGAGATATAAGACTTATTGAAAGAATTGCTAATACGTATCATGCTTGACACATCTGTATTTCTAAAAAATACCGCACCACTGCTTTCACTTCCTCTATATTAAATGTCATAAACACAAATCCACTCTTCCTTTTCCCGTGGCTATCCTGTGGGTTATTTCATCACTCTCTATCTTTTTCCATTTCATATACCAATTATGAAAATCTTGTTCTTACTGTAAATAATGTAAATCATTCTCCCTTGTGTCAGCTGATGTATAATGGCTTGTAACACCTATCTCTTAACCAGCACATTTTATGCCATCACTTTTTAAATCCCCATTTCCAGCCCTACTTTCCATATCTTCTTAAAATTCCAGCTCAAACCCTACCTTTTTTATCATTTTCAGCATAAAATTTTTTGCTCACTCCTGCTGGGAATAACTTCAACGAATTTTTATCAGAATTATTAATTCTGATTTCAATGAAATGCTGGTTCATCTCAAATGACATATCATAAACATGAACCCTTTTCATCCCACCCGGCAGCATGCCACACCACTCTCACCCCATTTTTAACAATGACAGTATCTGGCTTCTTGCAACTAGCTAACTTTTTGCAGACTTTTTTCATACCATACCATTAAACCCAAAATACCCCATGCCCTTCTTTCCCTTCTCACTAGCCAGCAGTTTTTGGCACAAATAAAAAGTGACAGGGTTACAAGTCCTGCCACTTCGGTAAATTATTTTTCTATATGTTTATATGCTGAACGTAAACGCTTTGCATATATCTCTTTGAAACTATCATAAAATTCCATATCAGCTCGCCAATCTCCATCCGGTGGCATTTCTATCAATGCCACCTGTCTGAACGTGTTATCTTCATATACCAGATTAATCCCTAATATATTTTCTTGCCGTATGCTTTTAATTCTTAATGCCACTACCTTCTCACCCTCCCATAGCTAAACACTCTTTCTTATTCTCTTTTTAAGCGCAACACATATCTCTTCTGCACATATTACATTATCGCCCATCTGATTATCATTTGGCAGCAGCACCCTGCATATCTCCAGTGTCTCACCATTGGGGTCAATATAAAACACAGCCATGACATCCTGCGATATTTTAGGCACCAGTTTAAATTTCCTGTTCATCAATCTCACCCTTCCTGCATATCAAGAATGCTTACATCTTCCTACTGTTCCAATATATATAGAAGTAAACCACATTTACCTTTGCTTGGTGTAATCACATACCCTGCTGTAATATCTCATATACACATTTTTTACTTCTTCCATTAACCATTCATTATCTGCACTGTCCGCATCTGCCAGCACCCTCACATTCACCACTACCTCTCTTTCACCAACTGTCTTTAAGATACCTCTGTCCCTCGCAGACAAAGTAAGTTGTTGGAATGCTTCTTCACTCATAAACAAATCGCTTCCTTTTCTAATTTTTAATTACATTATCTATTTACTGAAATGCCGTATTCAAAGCAGATTTTAATTCCATCATGTTATCGTATTCTTTTTCAATATCTTTTCCTCTAACAGTCACAATTTGTTTACCTATACGCATGAAGCTCTCTTTCCATAACAACAAAAAGCTCCCATCCGGCTATTATCTTAAGACCGGATGGGAGCAACTTCTCTTATTTTTTGTATGTGCACTTACAACTTTTATTTCTTTTATTCATATTCTGTTTGGTTGATACTAACAATAGTATTAACTGGCATCATTTAAATTATACTACTATACATATACTTGTCAACCCATTTTTACCTTCAACCCTTATAAATTCAATGTCTCAATGGGATTTGGAATTAATTACCTGTTATACTACCACCGTAACCGCCACGGATTACATCTCCATATGGATCTATTATAATTACTTCCTCCCCTGGAACCCATTCAGCCCCAGTTTTCGGATTAGTATTTGAATTCCAATTCTCTGGAATCGTTACTGCTTCATTAATGAGTGGATTGGTCTCTGAAAGGAGTGTTCCACTAACATATCCATATGTATTCTCTCCATTTCTCATAGGTACAAATACTTTATACCAATTACCCTCATTTACTTTTCCATATACATTTATTGTCCTTTCATCTCCCCAAAATGCTCTGATTATATTAGCATTTGTACTTGGAGCTTCTCTTATGTATCCACCATCAATAACATACATTGTTTGTGCCATGTCTGTTACAGTGTAGTTGTCTACACTGGCTGCTTCTGGTATATCACTTACCACTTCTTTCAAAGCTGCCTCTTTTTCTTCTTCAGTAAGGGGTTTTAATACATTTGACGTTGATGTATTTGAATTACTTGGAGGTGTATTTTCTTGAATTGGTGTTGTACTTTCTATTGTTGACTCTGTTGGCTGTGGCTCTTTACCATAAACTGAATCTACTACTGGTATGTCCTCTGCTGGCTCACTCTCTGTCTTTATATCCATATTATTTACATAATCTGCTATCTCCTGTATCTCTGGATTTACTGTTGTTGCTGGCTCTGTATTCTCTGCTTCTGCTACTGCTGTTTCTGGGGTTATACCATTGCTGGCATTAAACAAGGTGATGCTGGTCTCACTCTCTGTCTGCTGTGTCATTGCTTCTTCTACTGGTTGCCTTGAACCACAAGAAGCAATCAATACTGTTGATGTTATTATCACTGGTACTAATATCTTTTTCACTCTCATATTCCTCTCATTCCCTTTCTTTCTTGCTTGAGGACACCATAAAGGTGTCCTCAAACAAGATTTAATTTTTCAAATAACCTGCCTATCAGTCCTGCAACAAAAGTAACTGCTTCTATCAATTCTTGAAGATTAATATTAACATTAATTGGCACCGATATATTTTTCCCCTCCGGCTTCTCCTTTAAACTCTTTTCAACAGCTTCCAGACATGCCATTCCAGCCTCTGATATACAATAGTCATCTCCCTCATACTTTATGTAACCCCCATTATCAAGTTCTTCCAAAACATCCATGACAACAATCCCTTTAACTGGTGTATCTTCCCCTTCAAGTATGCTGTCGACTGCCTCTGACATGGACACTTTAATCTCTCCCGGATTCTTGTCCATGTATTCACCTATCTCCCTCACTAACATCAATACTATCAGCTGCTTTTCATTTAAACTATTCTGTCCGCTCATGTTTATCCTCCCTCTTCTTAAGTACTTTTACAGGTATGTAGCCATATTATACCATCCTCCAGTAAACAATTCAATGCTTTTAGCATTGTTTTCTTCACCCAAAGCAATGTCATGTATACTACACTATAAGCATAGGAGGTATGACTTTATGATATCTGGCTTAGCTCAACGTTTACAGGAACAAAGGACAAATGCAAATCTTTCCCAAAAACAGGTTGCAGACGCTATTGGTGTTGCACCCTCCCTCATTTCCAATTATGAAAATGAAAGCAGAGTGCCCAGTTTGGATAAGCTGAAAGCACTTGCTCATCTCTATAAATGTTCAACTGACTATCTGCTCGGGCTGGATAAGACACCTATACAGACACTTGATGTCTCTATGCTGAATGATGAACAGAGACGATTGCTACAGTACTTCCTGCAATCTATCAAATGACCTCTCTTTATGTACAGTGGGGTCATTCCCTGTATTCCTTCCCTATAGTCAGATATTTTTAC
>JAGANQ010000072.1 GCA_017624115.1 Lachnospiraceae bacterium | reverse complement strand
ATTTGCTTTTGCCTCCTGCAAGCATAAAATATCAGGCATATAGTTTAAATATGTCTCCGCAAGGCAATGCATTCTGTATTCTGTATCATAAGTATCATTAAACAGCACATTACTGCTCATAATAAACAAATCACACTCATCCTGCAACTGATCTGCATTTACAACCTGTACAAGCCCCACCAGCATGATTACAACCATAGCCACCATTAATATACGCTTTATTCGCATTCTCATATCAATCTCCCTTCCGCTGCCATTTAAACACAGCTCCATACTAATTATTACGGCCACGCTGTATCATTCCGAATCCGGCAATTCCTATCAGGCTGACAATCAGCAGAATACTCCACATCACGCTGTTGCTGTCTCCCGTCTCAGGACTTGTAATTACAGTTTCAGTTTTTGTTCCCTCATCAACGTCTCCGGTTATTTCTCCGGTTATTGTCTCAATGCCGGAATTTTTGTTTTCCTCTGTTTCCGCAGATTCACTGCCAGCTTCTGCATTTTCTGTGGAACCGCCACTTCCCTCCGAACTTTCTGTGGATCCATCATCACCCTCCGATTCTTCTGTGGCTCCACCGCTTCCCTCCGGACTTTCCGTGTTCTCGCCATCCTCACTACTTTCCGGTTCATCCCCTTCTGTCCCGGCAAAATCGCTCAAATTGACCGCATAGACCTTGCTAATCCCATAAGTCACTTCCTTTGCCTCGCTACTCATCATGGTACGGAAATAAATTCGCAAGTAGTTTACCGCAGCAAAATCGCAGCCTACAGATGCATCACCGCTCTTATTCGTCACTCGCGTCAAATCCTCAATCGGTACGAGATATTCATTCCACCCTGTTTCAAAGCTCCCATAGTCACCGCTCATAAGCCACGGCTCGCCTTCTTTAGAATCTGAAATCTGATACAGACGGATCGCATTTTCTTCCTCGTCGCACTTGCCACCACTACATAATTCAAGCTCACGACCGGCATCCAGGCTGCCGTCAGCCTCTGCCTCTGCCTCTGAAATATACAGCCAAAAATACAGATACTGTTTTTCACTGATATCCACAGAATACCCGCTGCCATAATTGATCTCAGGCATCAGTCGGGCCAGCTGGCTGCTGTCGCCTGTCGTTACGGTAGTGCTGACCTCTCCCCTGGTCAAAGCCAGCGCCGAATCCTCCAAAATATACTCCCCTTCCGGAATATCCTCTGTTACCAGAGAATTTGTCAGCGAGATCTTTCCCAGCTTTAAAACAGCTTCTTTTTCATCACTCTGGGCACGAACCGACCACTGTATCCCAATGCGACGTATATTCAACAGATCGCACAATCCTGCATATCCGTCTTCTGTATAAGAATAACCCGACATACGGAAATCCACGATCGGCAGGAAAACCGTATTCCAGCCCTCCTGCAGTGACTGCTTTGTCAAACGATAAGACAATTCCTGTGCCTTCTCTGCCTTACTGGAACTGATGGTCAGATAAGCCTGCTGCCTCGACAGCAATTCCTTGTTTTCAATATATATTTCTGCGCACAGATAAGTATAATAACCTGGCTGTGCAGGCTTCTCTAATTCGGCTGACAGTGTCCATACGCCATTCTGCTTCTGTGCCGCTGCTTCCGCAAAGTCATAAATGATATCTCCACGATTCAGCTTACCATTACCCATAATCGTCTGATCCCCAGATGAATTTTTGTCCTCAAAATCAACGGACTTTACAGCATACATTTCACTGACCACAGCAGTCAGTTCTCCGGATGCAGACCGTAACACCACACCAATATAATTCAAGTCGGCATAATCTAGCTCGCCTCCAGTAGTATAGACAAATTCATCCACAGATACCATGACCTCATTCCAGCCCACCTTCAGCTTGTCATGATTCCAGGTATTGAAGCGAACAGCATTCTCTTCCTTGTCCTTTAAACCACTGCTGCTGAGTTCTATGCTGTCCCCTGCTGCCAAATCATCGGCAGTCAGATAAATCCAGGTATAGATGTAATCATATTCAGACAGATCAAAACTATTTTGGCTTAATTCCGGTACCAGGCGCATATACTTACCTGCTTCTGCACTTGTCCCCCATACAGCCTCCTTTGTCAATTGTAATGCACTATCTTTCAGGGTGTAGCGAGCTGTTTCTACCGGAATTGCTTCTGTGATTGGACACTCAGGGGTAAAATCCGTCACTTCCTCTTCCTTCACTGCGTAAATCATGCTAACTGCCCCTGTTTGTACCGAAGAAGCCGAGCGCAGGACCACACCGATAAAGTTCAGTGCGGCTTCGTCTAGCCCACCATCCTTTGAGTCATAAGAAAACTCGCCCTTAGGGATTAGCAATTCATTCCAGCCCTGTTTAAGACCTCCCTGACTTAGCGCATTGAATCGGGCAGCAGATTCGTTACTATCTTGCTTGCCTCCACTGCACAGTTCAATGCTATCGCCATTCGTCAGATCCGTCGCAGATACATATACCCACAAATAAATATAATCACATTCACTGATATCTAATACTTCCTCTGTCAATGCCGGTGTCAGTCGAAAATATTTATTTGCCCCGGCAGCTGTGGCATACGCCACACTGTCCGTCAACTGCAATGCCGTATCCGCCAACTGATAACGGGCATCCATCAAAGGAATGACAGGGATACCGCTATTTTCGGGAAACGTCCCCATGCCAGTCAAGATCACATCTTCCTCTTTCACTGCATAGATTTCGCTCATGGCAAAGGTCAATCCGGCAGGATTGGAACGCAGGACCAGACCAATGTAATCCAATTCAGCAAGCTTCAGGCTGCCGCCGGTAGAAATCTTAAAATCACTGATTTTCAGCAGATATTCATTCCAACCGGCTTGAAGCTTCGAATAATCGCTGTTAATCGTAGGCATCGCTGCCTTGTCATAATAAAAATTCAGACTGTTCTCTTCCTGGTCATACGTACCGCCGCTTGCCAGTTCAAGACCATCCCCGTTATTATTATAAAGGATGGTATCGTCCGAAACATAAATCCACAAATGCAGATAATCATACCCTGAAATATCAAATTCCGGTCCTGCCAACCCTGCAACAAGGCGCGTTCCTGCCTTCGCTTTCGTTGTCGTCATTGCATCCGTCGCCTCTGTCAGCTTTAAAGAATTTAAAATTTCATACCTGCTGTCCGCAGGCAGTTGTGGCAGCACAGTTTCCGCCCGGCACTCATCGGGTAACATTACAATCACTATTCCCAAAACAAATGTGATAATGACTCCCAGAATATATCTTTGCATTCTTTTCATTTTACCAACCTCCCAATCAGTTTTTTATCTTAGGAACCAATTCCTGCAAAACAACTCTGACTGCAGCAATAGAATATGGTTCAAGTTCAAGAATAACCTGTTTTTCTACTGCTTCTGCTTTTCCCGGCAATATTTCTCCCATTAAGTTAACCGCTTCTGCATCCGTCACTTCCTGATTGAATGTAATCCTTGCCTTTCCACTCTGTCCGCCGGTTTCGTATACTCGCACCAGAATGCTTCCATCCTCATCTGGTACAACAGCGGAAACCACTGCGTTTTCTGCGTCCACTTTCAATAAGCTATACTCCATTGGTAATGTACCGGTATGGCAATTAGATGGTTGATAGAACAGTTTATGGTTACATACTGTTGCTAGTTCTTCTGCCTTTTTCTCATTTGCAGAACAGACACCAAGCCACAGCGTAATATTGTGGATTCCTCTTTCCGGGTAGGGATCTGGATCTATTGCGCTGTTAATTAATGTTAATACAAGTGTTTTGTCTGCTCCACGATAGCCATATTTACAATCACTAATCAGTACCGCACAGATTTCGCAATTTTTACGCAGTGCCATACCATACTGTAATCCAGGTACGTCATTATGAATTTCTTTTCGTTTGATAGCACCCGCCGGTATATCGTACATATATTCATCTGTCTCATAAATAATCGGTACGCGATAATCCAATACCGGGAGCATATCTTTTCCAACCCCATGATCACGCCAATCAATTTTAACTGACAGCTTCACTGCAGATGCTCCTTTATCAAGGCTATATGTAACCTCAATTTTGGAATCTCTAATTTCATACACTGCCTTCACACTCTGGCGAAGCTTGCCATCCTGTTTCTTTTTCAAATCAATACAACGATCAACCGGTATGTCCTTCAAATGTCTTCCTATTGTCCATGAGGTCATGTCATTGATTTCTGTTTCAATATAAGTAAATCCGGCTCCTATTCCCTCAGAAATCATTTCCAACCCAGTATTTTTATCCACCAAAGATATCAAGCGCCCACTCTGTTTGTCAATACATGCCCGTATATACTCATTCTCCAAAACAAAATCATTATGCTCCAGACCAATCCTGTCAGATTCTCTGGTATATAAGTAAATCGGGTATCCATCAGGTGCCTTTTCAGACAGCACAATTGTGGTATATCCCATAGCCGGTACTGATACCTCTGCAAGAACACGGAAATACTGATGGCACCAATATACTGAAAAATCTTCATCAAGCATCTGGAACGGAATCGCATTTCCATTACTGT
>JAGANQ010000071.1 GCA_017624115.1 Lachnospiraceae bacterium | reverse complement strand
CGTGATGAATTACCTCTATTTCTTATTCCGACATCTCAGGCGACATTCCTAGAATCGAACTCCAAGTTATACCCTTTTTGTTTCTCACGGGTCTAACCATGGTTGAACCTTAGGAGGCGCTTGTTATATCCATTTAACTATAGGAACTGAACAGTATTATTATACTGTCCGGTGGGAGGAAAGTCAAGTACTCATCGACAATCGTTTGCCGAACTGCTACAATGTCGGGGAAAATGCACGGAATAGTAGGATTGTACGGTGACAGGCACAGAAAAGAATGATACAATGAGAGAGGCAAAAGAAAAGGGGGGTGTTTATGAGCAAAAGTTATATAGAGTATGAGGAAGAACTGAGAAACTACATATTGGGGAAGCTGCCGCAGGTATTGAAGAAGCCCCGCAGCTTTATTCATTATCCGTTTATTGACCCCGGTTCCGTATATGATGGAAACGTCTGGGACTGGGATACTTACTGGTCTGTGTATGCGATTCTGAATCTCACGAAATATATGAAGCCGGAGGAAGAGGAGCAGATTCTGCTCCATGCGAAAGGAAATGTGCAGAACTTCTTTGACCACCAGCTTATGGACGGTTACATTCCGATGATGATAGAGGTGGCAGAGTGGCCGGAGCCATATCTGAACATGAAGCATAAAGAAGGCATTCTGATGAATATGCACAAGCCATTTCTGTGTCAGCAGATATGCCTGATCAGTGATTACTGTAAGGACTATGAATGGGTGAGGGGATACCGGGAGAATCTCGATTCTTATTTTGCCTGCTACAGAAAAAACTATTATATGGAGCATGCCGGCTTATATGTCTGGTGCGATGACATTATGATAGGCATGGACAATGACCCGGCAAGCTTTGGCAGGCCGAAGTTCAGTACGGCGAATATTTTCCTTAACAGCTTCATGGTGCTGGAGCTGCAGGCGATGGAGAAAATCTGCCGCCAGTTTGGAGATGGGGAAAAGGCGGACGGCTATAAAAACGAAGCTGGTGCATTGACAGAGGCAATCCGCAGAGAATGCTGGGATAAGAGAGATCAGATTTTTTATTCGGTGGATGTCGATATCTGTACCAGAAAATTTGACTGGTTTCATCAGGGGCTGGGTGTGTTCTGGAATACACTGCCGATAAAGATACGGGTGTGGTCCTGCTTCCTGCCAATGTTTGCAGGCTTTGCAACCAAAGAGGAAGCGGAGAAATTAAGGGAGCATATGCTGGATGCAACCACCTTCTGGGCACCGCATGGTATAACGACACTTGCCATGGACGAGAAGATGTTTAATCTGGAAGCGACAAATAATCCGTCTAACTGGCTGGGACCGGTATGGATTGTTGCTGAGTATATCTGCTTCCGTGCGCTGCTGGATTATGGTTATGAGGAGGAGGCAGCAGAGCTGTGCCGGAGAACGCTGGCGCTGCTTGGAGAGGATTTGCAGGAAAATGGCTGTATGCATGAGTATTATGACCCGTATACGGGAAAGGGAATTATGAACGGCGGCTTTTTAAACTGGAATGTTCTGGTGCTGAATATGACGGAAGAATTAAGAGAAAAAAATATATCATTATAGATAATTTTAGCTGGCATGGCTGGGCTTGTGGCTCGGTCATGCCAGAATTGGTATATAAATCCAATATTCTATCATTTATATTACGTCAATTAAGGGAAATGTTTTGTTTTAAACAAAAATTATACGGAAATATTACTGTGTAATAATTTAATAAGAAAAAATATCTGTCAATTAAGGATTTGTAAGGGAAACTTTCTTGAATACGCGAATAATTTTCCGTATACTATCGCATGTAACAACGAAACAAGAAAACATTTCAGGAGGAAACAACATGAGATTAAAAGGCAAAAACCTCAAGGGTGTACTTTTAGCAACTGCTATGTTTGCCGCATCTGCCAGCATGGCAATGGCAGCCAATACAAATCAGGACGGCTGGCAGGGAAATGATACAGAAGGCTGGTATTACTACGAGGACGGACAGAAGGCGACAGGCTGGAAGCTTATCAACAATGTATGGTATTATTTTGACCGTTCCGGCTTGATGGCACAGGATGAGCTGGTATACATCTCCGGCGAGACCTACTACCTTAACCCGACAGGTGCTATGGCGACAGGCTGGTACAGCTTTGAAAACGACAGCGATATCTTATACAACTACGATATTGACGTAAATGAAGCAGTAAGCGATATTCAGAACCCGGTATTCAAGTCTGCAGAAGAATCCTATGAGAAAGTATGGTTATATTTCCATGAAAACGGAACGGCAGCAGATGATGAGTGGTTACAGGCAGAGTCCGGCTTATGGTACTATTTTGATGATATTGTAATGGTAGCTGGTGACTTCGACCATGAAATCAACAACGCGCGTTACGGTTTTGATGAGAACGGTGCGATGATGGTAGGCTGGGCGCAGAACTATAATAATCAGAGTATTCTGGCTCCGAACAAGGACAGCAGAACCTGGTATTACTATGAGTCTAACGGCAAGAAGTTCGATGTAGACTCTGCAGACAACCGTTTTGGCTGGAAGAAGATTGACGGCGAGTGGTATTGCTTTAAGTCTGAGTTAAATCTGGCAAGCGGCAATTCTGTAGGCACTCTGATTGTTGATACATTATTTAATAACGGTGCAGCAGCAGATACAACCTCCAACTTCTTCTATGTAGACAAGAATGGTGTGATGGCTACAGGTGTAACATCCGTAAGTAAGGATTCCGTGTTAGTAGAGACCCGTGATGAGTGGGGTCTTGCAACACCAAATAAGGTAAGCAAGTACACTGGCAGCAATGTGGATATTCTGTTTGATGACAATGGAAGAGCAAAGGCTAAGACATTTGTAAACGGAAGATACTATGCAGATGCAGCAGATGCAGGCGTAAACTGCTTTGATACAGACAGCTTTGCTGTCACAGCTTATACAAGCAAGGATATTTCCAAATTAAAGGGTGCTCTGGTTAAGGGAGCATTCGTAGAGAAGGATGAGAATACCTATTATGTAGATAAGTACGGTGATTGTGTAACTTCTCACGCATTACAGATTGGATATGTAACAGTAGCAGACGGAAGCTATACTTTCTCCCAGACAGCAACAGGTGCAGAGAACGAGTTTAAGGCATACGCAATCTTTGACAACAAGGGTGTTGCATATGATGATGTAGCTGCAACAAGAACTGTAGCAGCAGGATCTAAGAAGTATATTTCTACAGGTCTTAACTACTCTGACACAACAGGCGTAGAGAACGTAACAATTTTCTATTACAAGAACTAAACTTACAGAATTACAAAGTAACTCTCCTAATTTCATACGTTCATAAATGCACAAACCGATTTGATAATAGATAATAAATAATATGCAGAGGGCGCCCGACGAGACATAAGGGTGCCCTCTGTCTGTCTTTGTACAGAAAACAGTTGTCCAATTCAGGAAAATACACTATAATCAAAGGAGAAACCTAAAAAAGGAGCATGTATGAAGCGTCACATTCGTTTTTTTGCGATATATCTTATTTTTTCAATGTTTATTTCCAGTGCATTTCCTGCTATGGCAACGGAAGGGGAGACCACAGGGTATCCGGTTATTACGACCTCGGATACGATAGAGGGCTGGCCTGCGGGACCGGACATATTCAGCGGCTGTGCGGTTGTCATGGAAGCAGAGACAGGAACCGTCCTGTATGATAAGAATATGAACGAGCAGGCATATCCTGCCAGTATCACGAAAATTATGACGGCCATACTGGCAATTGAGAATTGTGCCATGAACGAGATGGTGGAATTTTCGCATGAGGCAGTATTTTCTGTTCCGAGAGATTCCAGCCATATTGCGATTACACCGGGAGAATTTCTCAGTGTGGAGAACTGTCTGTATGGGCTTTTGCTGGCTTCTGCAAATGAAGTGGCGAATGCGCTTGGCGAGCATGTCAGCGGCAGCATGGATAGTTTTGTAAATCTGATGAATGAGCGGGCGAAGGAGCTGGGTGCAGTCAATACCCATTTTAACAATACAAATGGTCTGCCGGATGAAAACCACTATACGACCTGTTATGACATGGCGATGATATCCAGGGCGGCAGTATTTAATGAAACATTTGTAAAGATTGATTCAACAACCTCTTATATGATTCCAGCAACCAATCTGCAGCCGGAACAGCGTCCCGTGAATACATTTCATCCGCTGCTCATAAGCGGATCCAAGCATTATGATGGCTGCTTTGGCGGAAAGACGGGATATACGTCGGTGGCGGGAAATACGCTTGTAACATTTGCCGAGAGAAACGGGATGACGCTTATCTGCGTTGTGATGAAGTCGGATTCCACTCATATTTATAATGACAGTACTGCGCTGCTGAATTATGGCTTTGAAAATTTTACAAAGCTCAACATATCGGAGAATGAGACGAAATTCAGCCTGCCGGGCAGTGGATTTTTTGAGGCGGCAAATTCTATATTTGAAAGTTCTTATCCTCAGATTAGCCTGAATAAGGATGGAATCGTGGTGCTGCCAACAGGCGCAGATTTTGCGGAGGCTGAGGCAGAAGTAAAGTTTCGTAATGGTGAGAGCGGAGAGGATGCAAATGTTATGGCGGATATTATTTATACCTGGCATGGGCATTTTGTGGGACAGACAACGCTTGATGTAGTATCCTCAGCACAGAAGACATTTTCTTTTGCAGAAACATCCGGAAAGCCAGAATTTGAATCAATGGGGAGCAGGAAGGATGGGGAGGAGATAAGTCCGGCATCAGAAATAACACAGGAAAAGGAATATGTAACAGTGAATATATGGCATGTTGCAGCAGTAGTGCTTACATTATCTGCAGTGCTTGGTATGGGGTACCTGTGGTATACTACCCGTCAGCAGAGAGAAAGATGGAAACGCATCCACCGGCAAAAGAGGCAGATGCGTATGGCAGAAAAGAAAAGAAGAAAAAGGAAGTATTATCCGACAAGAAAATTGTGGTAAACACAGAGTAATCAGGCTTTATTGCGCTCCTTGCGTTTGCGGCGCATTTCCTCCAGTGCATGACGGATTTTTTCCGCGCCTTCCTCGGTAGTTAATTTTACCGTCTTGATGGCAAAGAGATATCCGTCATCATTTTTTTTCATACGGATTTTACCTTTTACATAACCATGCTCCGGGCACTCTGCCAGAGCATAATAAATGCGGCTGGTGCCGGAGAACCAGCGTACCTTTTTGCGCAGCGCTTTATTGCAGACAGTGCACCGGATGGCGGTCACAGTTTTGTCTGCCATGGCTTCTTCTTTACTGTTAAATTCGCGCGATACATATTTATAGTAATCAGGATAATGCAGGTGAAGCTCGTCTTTCTTTGATTTGGGGGTATGATAATAATCTACGGAAAACGCAGCCTTTATCAATGCAGGGTCGAGCTGTTTTAATATCTGCGCGGTGTAAAAAGCGTCATTGTGCGCGCGGTGAAAGGGAGCAGAAAGAGGAAGGCTTAGCGCTTCAACAGCGTGCTCCAGCGAGCGCCGCGTCTTTCCGTCCTCATATGCGAGACTGAACAGCTTCTGTACATCATAATAAAAGAGGGGCTTTGGGAATGGATTATCGACGCCAAAGTAGCGCATATTGCGCTGCAGCTCTGTCAAGTCCATAGAACCCCAGGTAGCAAAAGCATAATCTTCTCCGCAAAAGTCCAGAAAGTCACGGCATATTTTATCAAAGCTTTCGCCCTTTTCCAATTCATTTTCCGTGAGACCGATGACCTCCTGTGTATGGGAATGCAGGGTAGTGTACACAACTGGTCTGGCGATGGCGTGGAAGGTTCCGCAGAGTTCAAACTGCTCATCTAACTTTTGTGCACCGATTTCTATAATTTCAAATGGAAGCAGCGGATTTTCAAATTCTTTTCCGTCCGGTGACTGATTCCACTCCAGGTCAAATATAATATAGTTCATAGTCAGCCTCATTTCTGCGTAATTCATCCCGCTATAAGTGTACCATATGGAAAGCTTCTTGAAAAGACCTCTAAAGAATAATACGATATTTATCAAACTTTCCCGGCAATTCCACCAGCCCCCATAATTGCAAAACGAAATACACTCATGCTCTGTCACCTGAGCATGAGTGTAAGCAACGGCTCCAACTCTGATTGTTCCTTTCTTCGATTCTATTTTGTTTGTAACTTTATACTAATGTAAAGCACTCTCCCGCCTTAAGGGTTACAGAGACCCGCTTTCCGTTGTAATGAATCTCCTTTTTCCAATCGGAAGCAGCATGAATCCTACAGGAGACAATAAGGCAATCCTTCCAGGCAAAGTCAAACAGGGCGTTTCCCACTACCTTTACACCCTGCAGGCTTCCGGTATTCCACACTTCGGGACAGGATGGCAGAAGAATCACTCTCTGGGCATTGCTCTGAATCAGCATATGTATGATAGCTGCACAGGCACCCATATTGCCGTCAATCTGGAATACACTGCCGTTTTTGCCCGGATGGGTATCCATAAGGTTATTGTCTGTGGATTCGGAGAGAAGCTTTTTCAGCATCTTATATGCGTTCTCACCATCCCACAGCTTTGCATAAAAATTAATCAGCCATGCACAGCTCCATCCGGTATAACCGCCACCGTGAGCAAGTCTGCGCTCCAGAGTCACCCGGGCAGCCTGAGCAAGCTCCGGAGTTCCATCTACCGTAATTTCACTGCCGGGATGGAGACCATAGAGATGGGAGATATGACGATGTCCTTTGTCCTTTTCCTCATAATCCTCCCCCCATTCCATAATCTGACCGTATTTTCCAATCCGGGGTTCTGGCAGCCTGGGCAACATTTCCAATGCGTTCTGCACCAGATTTTCCTGAATCACAGGCTTCTCGATCTTCATAGTTTCCAATACATCCACGTTTTCAGGCATGCTAAGCAATTCTGATGCCGCAATGAAATTTTGCAACAGCTCACGCAATATCATAATATCCATGGTGGAATTGTAGCAGACACAACCACTGTTTCCATTGGGCAAAATATAGGTGTTTTCGGGTGATACAGAGGGACAGAGCAGTATTCTGTCATCCTTTTCGTACATATAATCACAGAAGAAAAGGACTGCCTGCTCCAACACATCGTACATGGAGGCAAGGAATTTAATATCCTGGTTATATTCATAATGCATCCAGATGTGGGCACAGAGCCATGCGCCACCCATTACCCAATAGGTGCCCGGCATCCAGATATCCTGAGGCGCTGTATCTGCCCAGATATCCGTGTTGTGGTGAATCACAAAGCCACGGCAGTGATACATCTCCCATGCAGTCTTCTGTCCTCGTTTGACTGTTCTTCGAAGCAGGTCGAACAGGGGCTCGTGACATTCTGGCAGGTTACAGATCTCTGCTGGCCAATAGTTCATCTCCGTGTTGATATTAATGGTATATTTGGAATCCCACGGGGGCTGCATTTTGTCATTCCATATACCCTGAAGATTTAGAGGCAGGGTGCCCGGACGACTTCCTGTAATCATCAGATAGCGTCCATAATTAAAGTATAAAGTCATAAGTTCATTATCGTCTGCACCCTGCTTGATTGCAGCCAGACGTGCATCTGTTGTCTGCTCTCGCACTGCATTAATAACGCTGCATCCGGCAGCAGGCTCTAACCTCAAACATACTCTGTTATAGAGCTCACCGTGATTGCTGATATGCTCCTCCAATGCCCGGCAGTAAGGAACCTTTTTCGCCTGAATCAGTGTCTCTATCAATCTCTCCGCCAGTCTCCGGCGCCAGACAACCTCCTGCATACCAAGCTCCGCCAGACGCTCACCTTCCGGATTACAGTCTGCATCATGAGCGATAAAATCATCCAGATACTCCTGAAAGGTGGTTGCCTCCGCAATATAAAACCTTGCCTTATCCGCATTTCTTACAACAATATTTTCTCCGATTACCTGAACCGTTCCTCCTTCTGAGGTTGCAGTATAAGCCAGGGCAAAATCCAACCCACCTTTTCCAAGATTACCCTTCAGCATGACAATATCATCCGTTACAGACACGCTGTCATATTTTTTCTCCCTGGTAATCTGTCCGTCCACATTCACTGCGCCCGCCCGGTCTGCAGACACTTCCACAATGAGTGTCTGTAATTTTTGGGAGATAAAATAAGTTCTGGTGTAGGTAACCTCTCCCTGCTTATATTTAACCTGAGCCACAGCATCCCGCAAAGATAATGTACGCTCATAATCTGTAACAGGACCTGTCTCTCTGGGGCGCAGCCAGAAATCTCCGCCCGTCTGATAGTGGCGCATGCTAAAAGGATTCCCGGTAAAAGCATAACGCAACAACTCCTCCGCCTGCTGAATCTCCCCGTCCATGATTAGACTGCGAACCTTCTCCAGATTTTCATATGCAGAATGATTCACTCTGTTCTGGGGACCTCCATACCATATGGTGTCTTCATTGATTTGTATTCTATCTTTGTCCACAATGCCAAAAACCATGGCTCCAAGTCTGCCGTTTCCAAGAGGCAGAGCCTCCGTCCACTTTGTTGCCTGACTAGTATAATATAGTTTGTCTGTACCGTTTGTTCTATACATATTCTTCTCCACTTGTCATATTTTCTCATTTCTCATACCACTACACCCTTTTGCAGCATAATATTTGCATATAAAGCTGATTCACCTGTTGCAATAATAGCATATGCTGTTTTGGCTTTTTCATAGAAAGCAAAACGCTCAATGCTGACGACTGTCTCGTCGCCTCGATTATCATACTTTTTAATAATTTCTTTATAGGTATTCCAAATAGGTGTTTCCACCGTATCTCCTGCCATAACTTCCATTAAATTGACAGGATGTTCAACATAAGTATCCAGCGGAAATACCTGCAAAATGGCATCTAAAAGTTCAGGAATACCATGTCCGTCACAACGGATTACAATCGCATTCTTTCCCATAGATTCTGCCGGGAAATTTCCATCTGCAAGCACAATACAGTCACTATGTCCCATCTCTGCCAAAACCTTTAATAATTCCGGTGATAATATTTTGGGAATTCCTTTTAACATACTGTGTACCCTCCATTAAATCCTATCCACTTCTCGTTATTTATAAAACGGACCATAAGCTGCACATGCCCGATAATCTGCAGCTTCTTTATCCATGCCGAAAGCATCCCAGGCCTTTGGGCGGAAAATATCCTCTGGTGGAACATTGTGCATACATACCGGAATTCTCAAAATAGAACAAAGGGTAATCAAATCTGCACCGATATGACCGTAACTGATAGCGCCATGATTAGCTCCCCAGTTATTCATCACTTCATATGCAGTCTTAAAGGCAGAACCTTCCTTTCCATCACATCTGGGAGCAAACCAGGTACATGGCCAGGTATAATCTGTCCTCTTCCAAAGCGTATCCGAAACATCTGCCGGAAGTTCGATTGTCCAGCCTTCTGCAATCTGCATTACAGGACCTAAGCCCTTAACAAGGTTTAGACGAATCATAGTTGCAGGCATGGTTGCTTTGGTTTCAAATCTGGAAGAATAACCACCCCCACGGAAATATCCGTTGTCTGCAGGATTCCAGGTAGTTGCGGCCATAATTGCATCTATATCTTTTTCTGTCACTTCATACCATGGCTTTATGACTGCATTGCCATCAGCATCTTTCGCTTCTGCGTTGGCATCCAGACAACATGCACCGGAGTTAATCAGATGGATGACACCGTCAGCTTCCTTTGCATAACCTTCGATTTCGTATCCGGTAACTCTCTTGATTGCATCGCCGCTCCAATAGGTACGCACATCTGCAAACATCTGTGCCTTGTTGGTGAGCAGCTTCATAAACAGCATACCGATACCGTTCAGTACATCATTTTCTGTTGCAAGGATATAGGGTTCTCTTGCACCGTTCCAATCAAATGAGGTATTCAATATTGCTTCTGCAAAGTCTCCGTTGGGATAAAAATCTGTCCACTGGCGTTGACCCTGAAAACCAGCCGCAATGGCATTGTGTCCAACCATTTCTTCCTCACAGCCTTTAGGAAGATTCTTATTGCCATTCATCAAATCCTTGATGATAACAGCCATCTTTACAACGAATTCAAACTGCTCTTCTTTAACAGCATCACTCTTTTTTACAAATTCAGGATTCTTGTCAAAGCCTATAATACACTTTTCTTTTGCCCAGGCAAGGGCTTTCTGATACTCTGACTCATCATAGATGCCCTCGGACATGCGGCGGATAATTTCTACTTCATCCACAGACTCTACACGCAGACCAAGATATGATTCCAAAAAATCGGAATCAATAATAGAGCCGCCGATACCCATACAGATGGAACCGATTTGCAGGTATGATTTTCCTCTCATTGTAGCCGCCGCAACTGATGCCCGACCAAATCTCAATAGTTTTTCTTTGATATCTTCACCGATAGCAGCATCGTCCGCATCTACTACATCATGTCCGTAGATTCCAAATGCAGGCAAACCTTTCTGTGCATGCGTAGCAAGAACAGAGGCAAGATAAACTGCACCGGGTCTCTCCGTTGCATTCAATCCCCAAACACCTTTAATCGTTGTAGGATCTGTATCCATAGTTTCAGAACCGTAACACCAACAAGGTGTAACGGTAAGGGTAATTGCTACACCTTCTCTTCTGAATTTCTCCTCGCATGCTGCCGCTTCCGCAACCCGGCCGATTGTGGTATCCGCAATAACAACTTTTACGGGTTCTCCATTGGAATACCTAATATTTTCCTCAAAAAGCTTCTTAGCCGCTAAAGCCATCCCCATAGTCTGATTTTCCAGACTTTCACGAACCTTTAAAGGTCCTCTTCTTCCGTCAATCGTTGGGCGGATACCGATTACCGGGTATCCTCCGATTAATCTGCTCTGTGCCATAATAACCCCCTTACATGAACCTTATATTGTATTTTTTACTTTAATTGTATTTTAGCATTGCAATATCATATGGTCTTGTGTTAATATCATTATTAATTGTATAATAGTATCTTTTTGAGTTTAAGGAGTATATTTTATGCACTCTTTCGCTTTTCACGAAAAGCAGGAACACGGTTCCCTGGATTTCCCGGTAGAATATCATTATGTTAATCAGGAACATCCGCGTTATAATATGCCTTATCACTGGCATAAAGAATGGGAAATCATACGTATTTTGCAAGGCACTTTCTCCATCCGTGTGGAGGAACAGGAATTTATTTCTGGTGAAGGGGACGTTCTTTTAATTGCAGGCGGTATGCTGCATGGCGGTTTTCCGTCCGATTGCATTTACGAATGTCTTCTGTTCGATTTGCACTCTCTGTACAGAAATATTAATTATGCCAAACCATATATCCGGCCTATTTATCGGAAACAATTACAACCCTACATTTTATACGCAAACTATCATACAGAAATTTATCCGGTCATAGAGGAGTTATTTTCCTCTTTTCAAACATCTTTTTGTGAATTAGTAACTTTAAGTAACATTACCCGACTGTTTACCAGTATCCTTCAACATCACTACTATATAGAAAATGAACAGGATGTTCCTGACCATTCCAGACGTATCAAACAGGTTATGCCTGTAATGGAATATATTGAATCGCATTTTTCTGAACACATCACAGTATCTGAGCTTGCAGCCCTAATCGGAATGACGCCCAAATATTTTAATCGATTCTTTCATTCCATCACACACCAGACACCTATCGACTACGTAAATTACTATCGTATTGAGCAGGCCGCAAATATGTTATCTGCAACAGATTGCTCCATTACGGAAATTGGACAGGATTGTGGGTTTTGCGACAGCAGCCATTTTATAAAGACCTTCAAAAAATACAAAGAGATTACTCCAAAACAATATCGCAAAAAATTTTCCAACTGATATAGCCGGAAGCAAAGAGGATATCTTCTAAATTTCTTTAGAAAATATCCTCTAAGTAGTGATTTCCCTATTTTATTTCCAGCCATGTTGCCGAACATCATTTGGACGTCAAATAGTTTGGAAGCTACCGTTCTGTTAATATTTTTTCAAACTGATCCGTCGGCATTGGTCTGGCAAAAAGAAAGCCCTGTATGTCATCACAATGATTCTTTTGTAAAAACTCAAGCTGCATCCTGTTTTCGACTCCCTCCGCTGTGATATGAAGTCCCAAATGCTGTCCCATGCTGATAACATAGTACAATAGCGTATCTCCGTTCTCATCTCCAATATGGTCAATTAAACTTTTATCCAGCTTTAATGTGTCAAAGCACCTCATATTCAGTGTGGCAAGCGAAGAATATCCGGTACCGAAATCGTCCATAAGAATCCGAATTCCCATGCTTCGGAACTTTTCAAGTAATCTGAGAATATCCGACTTTCCCTCAATCGTACTCTCGGTAACCTCAAGCTGTATGAAATTCGGATTCACTCCATTCTCATTCATGATATTCTTATATTTTTCTACAATATCAGCATAATACAGAGATGCACGGCTTAAATTAATTGACACAGGAAATATCGTATATCCCTTGGCAAGCCATTGCGACTGCTGCCTGCATACAGAACGGAACATGTACTCATCAAGCTTTGCAATCATTCCGTTTTGCTCCAACAACGGGATAAATCTGCCCGGAGAAATCATACTTCCATCCCTATCTCTCCAGCGTACCAGTGCCTCACTGCCTACTATTTCGGCTGAATCAGCACTATACTTCGGTTGGTACCAGACTTCAAACTCTTCTGCTGCAAGTGCTTCCTCAAATCGTTCTTCTAACTGTTGATCCTGCTGCAGCTTGGCATGATCCATTTCGTTATAAAAAACATAATACGGTTTTTTCTGTATTCTAGCCTGCTCTCTGGCAATCTGCGCTTTACTGTAAGCATCCTCCAGATCTTCCGTACCCTGCATATCATAAATTCCGTACCGGCAGTGAATTCCATTTACCGACAGTTCCTTAGCACGTCTGTTAACGCACATAGAAATCTGACTTAATCTCTCAAGAAAACGGTCTTTCTCATCGGGCTTTAAGAACATAATAAAGAGGTCTTCCCGCACATGACCTGCAAACTCTTCGCCAACAAGCAGATCAGTCAATATCTTCCATATATCACGAATCATAATGTCACCTGCTGATTTTCCGGCAACAATATTAATGTTATTAAAATGTGTAATATCCATGGCAACCATGTAGCCCTGCCGTCCTGATTTCTTATTCATGTCAAAGCAGAATTTGGCATAATTAGCACCCTTCGTAAGAGGATCCTCGTATGCATAACGCATCATCATCTTTTGCCGCTCTTTTGAAATCATAACGATGAGAGACACGCCGATAAGTATCAATGCACATACGATAAAAGCCATAAGATACAGGTTTTTTTGAATAGGTACAACCCTGCTTTTCAAAAAATCTGCCGGTATAATGGTAAGTACATACCATGTAACATCACCATTCATAAGGTTCACCGGCATACAATAATAATAATTTTCTTCTGCCAGGTAAAATGTTCCTCCGCCAGCCGCCTTCTCTTCAACCTGATTTTTCAGTTTTTCTATTGTACCTGCATTACGTGGGTCTGCACCTAATATATCGGAAAATATATTTTCTGACAGTTGAAGTGTCTCACTGCCCATAGCGACCATAATCTGCCCATCGCTGTTAAATACACAGTTATATCCGTTTCCATCAAAACATTCAATCTGCAATGTATCATTAAAGGTCTGTGAATGATAAGTCAGACCAAATACTCCTTCTACCTTTCCGCTGTTATCATATATTGGAATTGTCATAACATTGACATGACCATGGCTTTCTTCCAGTGCATCATTCAGCATACCCGTTATCGTTGCCTTTCCGTTTATGCCTCGTTGAAAAAATTCACGATAAGACAAATTTGCCACGCCTCCATCGGTAGAATAACTGGTTCCATCTAAAAATACATAAGCAAAGCGTTTTAAATCATATTCTTCCAAAAATATAGTAAAAGACTGCAGCGCTTCCTCTATTGTTTCCGGTGTCACTCCATGTAAATTTTCCGAAAGGCTGTCTAAAAGCAAATGTTGGGAATGTATTTTATTATGTAAAGCGAGAGAGTTCTGATTTGCCACATCTTCAAGATTTTGCTGCAGTTGCTTTTCCAGTTCATTAAAAATCATATAAGAACTAACCAGAACTGTTACTACAATACTAAGTAATACGAACAACATAATTATAAACTTTTTCATGTTGTTTTTTTTCATATTTATAAACCGCCTTTCTGCCCCGCAGAAGTTGTCGATGCTGTATAATTAAAAGAAACCTTTTATAATTATTTTAAACATTTTATCAGTTAAAAGCAATAGATATCTTAAAATATATTTTAATGGAGATTCGCTATCATACGATGAGGGTTTTTGCTTGCCATAAAGATATTTTTCATGTAGAATTATGGTGTCAATTATGGAATTGGTGTAAAAATGGTGTCAATTAAAATTTTGATGTTAATTGACAGACTGGAATCGGCTGAAATAAAGGAGATTTTAGAGAAATGATTTTAAATGTAGAGAAATTAAGCCATGGTTTTGGTGACAGGGCAATTTTTAAGGATGTATCATTCCGGCTGCTCAAGGGCGAGCATATCGGGCTGGTAGGCGCGAATGGAGAGGGAAAGTCAACCTTTATGAATATCATTACCGGAAAGCTAATGCCGGATGAGGGAAAAGTAGAATGGGCACAGAATGTCCATGTAGGGTATCTCGACCAGCATGCAGTATTGGAGAAGGGGATGACAATCCGTGATGTCCTTAAGTCTGCATTTGCCGGGCTTTTTGAGCTGGAGGAGCGTATGAACCATATCTGTGATAACATGGGTGACGCTGATGAAAAGGAAATGGAGCAGATGATGGAGGAGCTGGGTACAATTCAGGATACGCTTACCCTTCATGACTTTTATATTATAGATGCAAAGGTAGAAGAGGTCGGCCGTGCATTGGGACTGGAGGATATCGGCCTGGAGCGTGATGTCACGGAGCTGAGCGGCGGACAGAGAACGAAGGTGCTTTTAGGCAAATTGCTGCTGCAAAAGCCTGATATTCTGCTTTTGGACGAGCCGACGAATTATCTCGATGTACAGCACATTGAGTGGCTGAAGCGTTATCTGAATGAGTATGAAAATGCGTTTATTCTGATTTCCCATGATATCCCGTTCCTTAACAGTGTTGTTAATCTGATTTACCATATGGAAAATCAGGAACTGAACCGTTATGTCGGTGATTATGATAAGTTCCAGGAGGTCTATGCGGTAAAGAAGGCGCAGCTTGAGGCGGCTTATAAGCGCCAGCAGCAGGAGATAGAAGAACTGGAGGATTTTGTTGCCAGAAATAAGGCGCGTGTAGCAACCAGAAATATGGCGATGTCCAGACAGAAGAAGCTGGACAAAATGGAGGTTATCGAGCTGGCGAAGGAGAAGCCGAAGCCGGAATTTAATTTTAAGGAAGCGAGAGCGTCGGGACGCTATATTTTCCAGACAAAGGAGTTGGTAATCGGCTATGATGAGCCGTTGTCGAAGCCGCTTAATCTGGAAATGGAACGCGGGCAGAAGATTGTACTGACTGGCGCGAACGGAATCGGCAAGACGACGTTACTTAAGAGTATTTTGGGACTAATACCCGCTTTAAGCGGCAGTGTGGAGCTAGGGGATTATCTTTATACCGGATATTTTGAGCAGGAGATGGCTCCGGGAAATACAACGACCTGTATTGAGGAAATCTGGAAGGAGTTTCCGTCCTATTCCCAGTACGAGGTGCGCTCTGCACTGGCGAAGTGCGGGCTGACAACGAAGCATATTGAAAGCCAGGTGCGCGTCTTAAGCGGAGGTGAGCAGGCGAAGGTGCGTCTGTGCGAGCTGATTAATAAGGAGACGAATGTGCTGCTTCTGGATGAGCCGACGAACCATCTGGATGTAGATGCCAAGGACGAGCTGAAACGCGCGCTTAAGGCGTACAAGGGCAGCATTCTGTTAATCTGCCATGAGCCGGAGTTTTATGAGGGACTGGCGACAGATGTGTGGAACTGTGCGGCGTGGACGACGAAGGTGTTGTAGATAAAAAATGAGTGGAGCTGCTCCACTCATTTTTTGCTGATATTCCTCTTAATGACCTTCAGTCTTGTGAATTCCTCTCTTTCCTTCTCCTCCAGTGCATTTGTAATACTCTTAACCCGTTCTGTATAGGTCGGAATTGTGATATTCTTAAGCGCGTTGGCGCGTTTCTGCGTTTTCTTAATATTGGACGCCAGGCGGTAAGCGGAATTTTCTACCATAGAAAGACGGATTGTCAGCTCCTTTACCTTCTGGAATTCTGCTCTTGCCCGGTCGAGAGACATACGGGTGCTGTAAAAGGCGTAGGTAGGCATATCATGGGAAGGCGTGTGTTCCACGAGAGGGATTTCCGTGCCCATGATACTGCGGGTTTTAATCGTGATAGAATCCTCAATAGGAACCGTGCGGGAGATTTCCTGCACATTTCGGATGCCCAGCTCCACATTTGCCATCTGCAGTGCCTTATAGGCGCGTGTGAAGGTCTGGTCGATTTCAGACTGAATTCCTTTCGCTTCTTCAATTAAGTTCATAAGCTCACGGATAAGAATATTTCGTTTCTTATCCATCAGCTCATAGCCCTGCTTTGCCAGAAGGAGGGAATTCTTTGCCAGTATTAAATTACCCTTCGTGGGAAATGTATTCGGATCCATAAAGTCACCTCGTATAAAACCTTAATAATACTTATCCAGTATTTTTGTATTGATACGGTCAAGCTCTTCCCGCGGCAGCAGCCGCAGCAGCTTCCAGCCAATTTCCAGTGTTTCAATAATGGTACGGTTTTCCTCGGCGCCCTGACCGACAAACTCGTGCTCAAACGCCCTGCCAAACTCCAGATATTTCTTATCCAGAGGGGACAGTTCATCTTCGCCGATAACTGAAGCCAGATTTCTCGCTTCGCCTACCTTGGCATAACAGGAGAAGAGCTGGTTGGCAACGTCCTGATGGTCTTCTCTCGTGTAGCCCTCACCGATGCCGTCCTTCATCAGACGGGAGAGGGAAGGCAGCACATTAATCGGCGGATATATGGACTGTCCGTGCAGTGTACGGTCAAGAACAATCTGTCCCTCCGTGATATATCCGGTCAGGTCTGGAATCGGGTGCGTGATATCATCGTTTGGCATGGTAAGAATCGGAATCTGTGTCACAGAACCGCCTGCACCTGCCACGATACCGGCACGCTCATAGATGGTAGCGAGTTCGCTGTACAGATAACCCGGATAACCCTTTCGTGACGGGATTTCACCCTTGCTGGAGGATACTTCACGCATTGCCTCGGCAAAGGAGGTCATATCGGTCAGAATAACGAGAATGTGCATACCCTTTTCAAATGCCAGATATTCGGCGGCAGTCAGTGCCACCTTCGGTGTAATCAGACGCTCAACAACCGGGTCATTTGCCAGATTTAAAAACATCGCGACATGAGAGGCAACACCGCTCTCCTCGAAGGTTCTGCGGAAAAAGTCAGCAACGTCATATTTAACGCCCATAGCGGCGAATACAATCGCGAATTTTTCGTCAGAATTATCACCGAGAGAAGCCTGCTGTACAATCTGTGCAGCGAGCTGGTCATGCGGCAGACCATTTCCTGAAAAAATCGGCAGCTTCTGTCCGCGAATCAGCGTCGTTAAGCCATCAATGGCAGAGATTCCGGTACGGATATAATTACGGGGATATTCACGGGTTACGGGGTTTAACGGTTTTCCGTTTACATCAGCTTTCTTTTCCGGGATAATGTCCCCCAGACCGTCAATCGGGCGTCCGATACCATTGAAGGTACGGCCCAGGATATCCGGGGAGAGTGACAGCTCCAGCGGATGTCCGGTGAACCGTGTGTGAGTATTTTCAAGGGACATATTGTCGGTGCCTTCAAATACCTGAATGACAGCCTTGTCCTCATAGATTTCCACGATTCTTCCGGTTTTCTTCTCCTTGCCGTCTACGGTAATCTGTACGATTTCGTCATAGGAAGCACCGGACACACCCTCTATCGCGACCAGAGGGCCGTTGATTTCCGCTAATCCCAAATATTCAATTACCATAATGCGTGCCTCCTTTATGCGTTTTTCTCTAAAACCTTATCGTAGAAGGTGTCGATAGCCTTTTTATATTCATCGAATTTATATAAATCCTTATTTGCAACATCATATTTGATGGAAATGACTTTATCAAAAATAGAATCCTCTTTTAAGATGGACATCGGCATTCCCATGGTGATGAGTGCACGGGACTTTTCGTACAAATAAAGAATGGTTTCCATCATTTTCATCTGCTTTTCCAGCGGCACACAGGTGTCCTCCGGGTGAAAAGCATTCTGCTGCAGAAAGCCGAGACGGATGACGCGGGCAATTTCCAATGTAAGCTTCTGGTCATCCGGGAGTACATCACTTCCAATCAGTTTTACAATCTCCATGAGACTGCTTTCCTGATTTAAGATAGCCACAATCTGATTGCGGTAATCCACAAAGTCAGGCCCTACATTTTTCGCATACCAGGGAGCGAGGTCTGACAGATATTCGCTGTAGCTGGTGAGCCAGTGGATAGCCGGGAAATGTCTCGCGTAGGCAAGGGATTTGTCCAGTCCCCAGAAACAGCGCACAAAGCGCTTGGTGTTCTGAGTGACAGGCTCGGAGAAATCACCGCCCTGCGGAGATACAGCACCGATAATCGATACAGAGCCTTCCGTTCCGTTCAGATTTCTCATCATACCCGCTCTTTCATAGAAGGCGGACAGACGGGATGCCAGATATGCCGGGAAGCCTTCTTCGGCAGGCATTTCCTCCAGACGGCCTGATAATTCACGCAGAGCCTCTGCCCAGCGGGAAGTAGAGTCTGCCATGATAGCTACATGATATCCCATATCCCGGTAATATTCTGCCAGTGTGATACCGGTGTAAATGCTTGCTTCACGCGCAGCCACCGGCATATTAGAGGTATTGGCAATTAACACAGTACGGTCCATCAGCGGATTGCCGGATTTCGGGTCCACCAGTTTGGAGAAATCCTCCAGCACCTGTGTCATCTCGTTTCCACGCTCGCCGCAGCCGATGTAGACGATGATATCGGCATCCGACCACTTGGCAATCTGGTGCTGTGTCATGGTTTTTCCTGTACCAAAGCCGCCAGGGACGGCTGCTGTGCCGCCCTTCGCAATCGGAAACAAAGTATCAAGGATACGCTGCCCGGTGACAAGGGGTCTTGAAGCAGCGAAACGCTCGTGTGCAGGTCTTGGAATACGGATAGACCATTTCTGGGTCATTGTGAGATTGAGTTCTTTTCCGTTTTCTAACTGCAGGGTGACCAGAGTGTCATTGATTGTATATTCGCCGTCCGATACAACAGAGAGAACGACACCCTCTACATCCGGCGGAACCATAACCTTATGGACAACAGCAGAAGTCTCAGGAACCTCTGCGATGATACTGCCTCCGTAGAGCATCTGTCCCGGCTTGACGGTAATATGTGTTTTCCATAGCTTGCCGGTATCCAGACTGTCTACGCTGACACCGCGGCTGATGTAGGCACCGGAATTTTTGGCAATTTCATTTAATGGTCTTTCGATACCATCAAAAATATTGGTGATAATTCCGGGAGCCAGTGTAACAGAGATGGCATTGCCGGTAGCAATAACCTCTTCACCCGGCTTCAGACCGGAGGTTTCCTCAAATACCTGAATGGTAGTCTGCTCCGAGGTCAGACCAATGACCTCACCGACGAGCTTTTCCCTGCCGACATACACCATCTCAGACATTTTAAAGCCGGTATTTCCTTTTAAATAAATAACCGGTCCATTGATACCGAATATTTTTCCTGTCTTTGTCATAGGAGCTGCTCCTTTTATTTATTGATAAATGTAAACGCTTCCTTGGCTTCTTTTAACTGAGTTTCAAAGGAGTTGTCGATTAATAGGTTTCTGGATTTAATTATGGCACGGGTGCCGCCCATAAAGCTGGTTTCGCTGACCGTCAGATGAGTGTGGGTGGCAGCTTCGAGACTGTAAATCTCGGAGGAATCTGCCGGGTCGATGTAGATAATAATTTCATCTTTGCCGGCAAATGCAGCAGCTTCATTAATTTGTCTGATCAGCAGCTGCTGATAATCAGGTGTTGCCATATATTCTTCCAGTAAATCCTGCACTTCATGGAAAATCATATCCTTCCACTCTTCCAGCTTTTTTGAGGTTTCACGTTTGATTCTGATTTGTTCTCTGGAAAGCTCCTTGTTTATTTCACGTTCCAGACTGTCCTTGCCAAGGCGAAGCTGCAAATCAGCTTTACGCTGCACGTCAAGCTTATGATCCTCGAAAATCTTCTCAAGAGCTTCTGTGTAATCATCAATGAGCCTGGTACTTTGTGCGGTCGCACTTTCAATAGATGCCTCCAGAAAATGCTTTAATTTTTCCTCCGTTGTCATATGCGGCCTCCTTCCTATAATTTCAGACCGATGGCTTCATTTACATAGTCCGTAATGAAGTTCGGCTTTCGCCCGGTACCATGACGGTCAGGAATCTCTACGATAAGCGGAAGACGGTGGTTCAGCTTGACATCGTTGATTAAATCCGGATATTCTCTGCCGAATTTTTCTGTCAGCAGGACAATGCCAATACTTTTATCCGCCATAACCTTATCAAGAATGTCCTTTAATTCCTGTTTATCATGCACGACACTGCCTTCCACGCCGGCAAGGCGCATACCTGTATAGGTATCAATATTGTCACTGATAAGATACATCTGCATGATGAATCCTCCTGTATTACAGCTTACCAAGAATCATAAAGGAAATAATAAGTCCGTACAGACATACACCTTCTGCCAGACCTACGAAGATGAGGGACTTACCAAGGATGGAAGAGTCCTCGCTGATTGCTCCGAGTGCAGCGGAAGCGGCAGAAGCTACGGCGATACCACCGCCGATACAGGATAAACCGGTAACTAAAGCTGCGGCTATGTAGCCAAGCCCGGTAGCAGAGGTGGCTGCTGCTTCTCCTGCAGCGAAAGCATTTCCACTGTACATTAAGATATTTGCCAGCAGGAAGGTGCCGAAGAACAGAAAGCAGTTAAAGCCAAGGGATACTTTATAACGGCCCTTTGTCTTTTCGCCCAGTAAAAAGGCACCGAAAGGGATGATAATACTTAAGATAAGAGCTGCAACTAAAGTGATTTTAACTAATAATGTCATAACAATGTCCTCCTAAATTATTTTGTATATGGTTTAAATTCCCGACCGGTTCCCTTGTAGAAACGGCTGAAGAATTCATAATATTCCAGACGCAGTACCTGAATACCTACGATTAAGCCTTCCATACCGCAGACGAAGAGATTTCCCAGCACAATGACAATCCAGTTTGGCGCAGCACCGTTTTCTGCTCCGGCGAGCATCAGAACGACCTCCATCATTGCCGCGTGGCTGACAGCAAAGGCGCCGATACGCACGAAGGAAAGTGTGTTGGAAAAGTAACTCAGCAGTACTTCAAATAATTCAAAAAAGCTTTGTGTAATAAACATACCCACACCGCCTTCAATCAGCTTTGGCTTTTTTTCGATAAGGGCAGTCAGCGGCTCTTTGGCGGCAATAACCAAAAGAGGCAGAACAAACATAACCACCAGCACAATCGTGGCGGGGAGCTTATGACCTGTCATAAACAGGAAAACAGCTGCGGCTACAGCACCATAAAATACCAGACCGGCAACACCGTTTGTGCCAAACAGTGCAGACTCAAGGTCATGTGACTTCAGACCGTTGATGATGTTCATAATCATCGTAGTCATAACCAGGAACATGCCAAAGGCAATGGCAATGACGAATACGGTGTTCAGATTACCGATAAACGGTAATTGCGTCATATTTGATATTGGCCGCAGCCAGACGGCGTCAATAATGTCCTCAAAACCGAAGATGCTGCCGAACATAAAACCGAAGAAGGTGGAAAATACTCCGGCGCAGGAAATAATAGCGGCAAGGTTCATCTTCTTAAATTTATACAATAAGGCTCCGCCAATAAACAGGACAAGTCCCTGACCGACGTCACCAAACATAGCGCCAAAAATAAAGGAATAGGTCAGTGCAAGGAAAATGGTCGGGTCAAATTCATCATAGGCAGGAAGCCCGTACATGCGTACAAACATTTCAAAGGGCTTAAAAAGCTTTGGATTTTTAAGCTTAGTCGGCGGCTGCCCGTAAATATTTGCGGGATCATCCTCTACGATACAGTGAACCTTTTCATCACTGGCTATTTCCTCAGTGAAGGCAATAGCATCTTCCTCTGTCATCCAGCCACATAAAATATAGAAAACATCACGCTTGTTCGTAGTGCATGCTGCAAGCTTACGGATGTCAAAATTTTCTGATATCGTTGTCAGTCGGTCTCGGGCATATAAAATTTTTCCGCCTGATTCTGACAGGATGTCAGAAATCTTTTGGTCGAGTGCTTTCAACTGCGATTCCAGATTGTTCAGAGTATCGCAAAGCTGGCTGTAAGCCTGTTCTGGAGTACCTTCATATTCATCCTTAAGATGAAAACGCTCAAAATGCAGGGAAGAATATACGGCATCCACCTGGTCGGCCTCTGCTGCGGGAACGAAATATACACCCCAGACATAATTTTTATCACTCTGACATTTATGAAAAACGGTGTGAAGATCAGCATATACATACTGTTCAAACTTTTCAAAATACTCCCGGGCAATTTTTCCAAACCGGAATTTTACGTGCCGGAAGTGAAGAATACTTTCAATATCATAATGTAAATCCTTGAAATGAGCAATATCGGTTAAAGAAGCCTCATAATGCCGAATCTGCTCTTCAAGAGCTTCCTTTTCCTGCGTGATGGCGGAAAGCTCCTCATCCAGCTTTTTAATCAGACCAGCGCAGTCCTCTGCCGACAGAGAAATATTTTCTCTCACAGCAGAAGCCGGGAGTGCATCGGCAAAAGCCTGTGCTTTGGGGAGAATATCCTTATATGGATTAGCTTCCACAAAAGGAGCGATATCTTGTACGGATTTCAGCTCGGACACAGCATTTTCAAGCTGAATTTCGTATTTGGAAAGATACTCCTCTACGACGCGGTCGATGTCATCCTTTGGTCCGGTAATGCTTAAAAATTTCATTTTAACAATCACGGATGGTACACCTCCAAATTAAAATTAAGTATAACATTTTAGAAAATATACTGCATAATTTCATCATGGCTCAGCCCATAACGAATACCTTCTATAGCTGTAGTCAGGCGGTTTACCTCATGCTCCTTGTCGTACAGATAGGAGTTGACACAGGCGATAGAATACGGATACCGGCGAAGGCTTGTCTGATGTACCGCATCCAACAGTGTACGGTAAATGTGCTCCAGAGATATGTTGTTTTCTTCCCGGAACTGTCTGCCGTACGGTGTGGAGCGAATAATCTCAAGCAGCGCTTCAGGCGTTTCTGCTTCAACCATGGCGGCAATCGTACTCTTTCGGAGCTTATAATAAACCGGAATGATAATGCTGTAAATATCGGCAGATGACATGCTGTAGTAGGTTCGGGAACGATACAGCCATTGGATATTCAGCATGTCAATTTTGGCACCATAGGTTTCCAGAAGAACCTGCCTTTCTTCTCCAGTGAACAGCTTGTTCATCATTTTCCAGGTAGTGCGGAAATAAAATAAATCAAGCGTCATCTCATAATCAAACAGCGTAATGACTTCCTTGGCGCTGTTATGCACGCGGTACAGTATCTCATAGTAAGCGGTTCCTTTTACACTGTCAATAAGCTCTGCGATAGATGAGGCAGCATTTAGCCGTGTGATATCAAGGGAAGAATGCTTCTCAAAGAACCATTTTCCATTGTCATCTGTAATGGAAATGGCATTACCATCATAAACAGTGCGCAGACACTGCTTTAAGAAGGCCGCCTCATAGCGGATAACATATAAATCAAGAAATTTCCGCTGCTTTAAATTAGAAAAGCGATATATTTTGGCAAAATCCCGGTAAATGCTCTGAGTAAGATGCTGCTCCACTGAGCCACGGTGAAGAGAAGCTCCATCCAGTCCTGATAAATCCTGCTGATATCCGGTATACTGTTTTAAATAGGATACAGCGTCTGTTACGGAAGAACAGTCTGCCAGCTCATCAAAATGTTCTTTTTTCAGAAGCTGGCTGTGCATGGCTTTGAGCTTTGTAACCAGACCGCTGTAAGATAGTACACGGTTCATAATATTCTTCTCCCTATGCTCCTATAATAGAATGTAAGATTTCTTTCGCCCAGACGGTATGATTCTTCTCATAGCTTTCCTCCAGCTTCTGAAGGGTATGAGCTGTTTCCTTCTGAAGGCAGGATAACTCGGCGTCCTTCTGCGCATTTAGTGTTTCCTTCAGGCTGTCAAGCTGGTGCTTGGTTTCCTCGGCGAGTCTGGCATCATATTCACGGGTGCGCTGTTCCATTTCAAGCGAAAGCTCTTTTTTCTGGTGCTCGGCGGATTCCAGGATGCGGACAGCAGTTCCTTCAATATGAGATAGTTGGTTGATAATTGTGTCCATCTGGCTCTCCATAGGCCAGTCCTCCTTTTTAAAATAGTAAGCTAAAAATTCATATATATAATACACCTTTTTCTTAAAAAAACCATAGTGAAAACCAATAAAAATGTTCAGGAATAACTTTTTTTTTTAACAATTATAGTGTATGATGATACTAGACAGGAATTTTATCCAGTAAGAGAGGAAATATGTATGAGACTTAGAAATGTGAGAGGTGCAAGGGAAGCAATAGATGAGAACAGCTATGTTATCAAGGAACCTGTAAAATATAAGGGAAAATGGGCGGAATTATTTGGAAATGACAATCCGATTCATATAGAGGTGGGAATGGGAAAAGGAAAATTTATTACCACTCTGGCAGAGCAGAACCCGGATATTAACTATATAGGGATTGAAAAGTTTTCCAGCGTCCTGATTCGTGCTCTTGAGAAACAGAATGAACTGCAGCTTCCGAATTTGTATTTTCTGAGGGAGGATGCAGCTGAAATAACGGAATTTTTTGAACAATCCGAAATAGCGAGAATCTATCTGAATTTTTCTGACCCGTGGCCGAAGGACCGCCATGCCAAGAGAAGGCTGACCTCAAAGGAGTTTTTTGCAAGATATGACCAGATACTTGCGCCGGATGGTGAAGTGCAGTTTAAAACGGACAACCGTATGTTGTTTGATTTTTCACTGGAACAGGTAGAGGAAGCGGGCTGGAAGCTCACTCTGACAACCTTTGATCTGCACCATAGTGAGTATGCGGAAGGAAATATTATGACAGAGTATGAGGAACGGTTTTCCGCCAAGGGAAATCCGATATGCAAGCTTGTGGCAGTGCGATGATGCGCATTCATAAGATGGTGAATAGAAATTCCGTGTATTCCATATACTGATGAAAAAGAGGTTCTTTATGAGCAAAACAAAAAATATCAAGCATAAGCTTGCCGGTATGATGTATCAGAATCCCGGTATTGATAAAAAAGCTCTGGGTATGAAGAAATCTTTTGATGAAGTAAAAGGAATTCTGGATAGTGCCTTTATAAAGAAAAAATAATACCGAGGAGGAAGAAAAATGGCAAAAGTATTTACAGATCAGAATTTTGAAGAAGAAGTATTAAAATCGGAGCTGCCGGTACTGGTAGATTTTTATGCGGACTGGTGTGGACCATGTAAAATGATGGCACCCATTATCGAGAATCTGGCAGTAGAATATGCCGGGAAGGTGACGGTAGGCAAGCTTAATGTAGATACCAGCCCTTCTGCCGCAGCAGGCTACCGTGTGATGTCCATTCCAACAATGATATTATTCGTGAATGGAGAAGCAAAGGAAACTGTAGTAGGTGCAGTATCAGCGAAGGGACTCGTGCAGAAGCTTGAGCAGGCTTTGAATTGGTAAATTTAACAGGGAGACTCCGGGGCTGGAACAGTTCATAGAATCGTTCCGGCTCTCGGATTGGCCTGAAGCATTAGCAGGCTGATTAAATAATTACGAATGGGGATGAAGCAATGAAGCTTAGGACGAAACTTTCAATCATGTTTGGCGCTGTAGTTATTGCAATTGTTGCAACTGTTGGGATAGTAACCTACAATAAAAATGTGGAAATGGGAACTGCAGATGCTAAAAAGACAATGCAGATTTCAGCAGAATTGGCGGCAAAAGAGATTGAGGAAAAATTGAATGACTTTACCAAGATGGTGCAGGTATCCGGATACGATTCTATATTATCCACATCAGCACAGGACTCAATCGTTTCAGAACATATTGATGATCTGGCAGATAAATATGGCTTTACCAGTGGAAATATCCTTGACTGTAACGGGGTCAGCCGTAAGGATGGAACGGACTTTAGTGATCGTGATTATGTAAAAGAGGCATTGGCGGGGAAGGTGAATATCTCTGATTTGACTTTGAGTAAATACACTGGTAATTATGGGTTCAGTGTAGCGTCCCCTGTTTATACTGCAAATCAGAAAATAAACGGTGTTGTATATTATCGTATGGATGTAGACTTTATGGGGAACATTCTCAATCAGATTGTAATCAGTGAAAGAAGCTGTACATATTTAGTGGACGGGAACGGAATGGTAATCGTTCATCCCGATGAATCACTGATAGGAGAATATAATATTGCTGATAATGAAAACGGTATGGGAAGTATTTCAGATAAGATATTAGCTCAGATAAGCGGTGCCGGAGAGTATATTGACAGAGATATGGAATATCTGTGCGGGTATAGTCCTGTTGCGGGCACGAATGGCTGGACTATTATTGTGACAGCACCGAAAGCAGATTTTATGGAGTCAACGTATGATACGATGAGGACTCTTTTTGTGGTGGATGTAGTGGCACTTGTTCTAGCACTTATCCTGGCCGGAACGTTCGCAGGAAGAATAGGTAAGGCTGTTTATCAGGTTACTCAGGAACTGGCATTTCTTTCTGAAGGTAATTTAAATCATCAGATTGCACCGGTTAAACGTACGGATGAGATAGGACAGCTTCAGAACTCTGCAAGAGAGCTGCAGCAGACATTTAAGAAGATAATTTATGAAACGAATATGATTTTGGGTGGAATGGCTGATTATGATTTGACTCAGAACGCTATGGATTCCTATCCAGGAGATTTTAATCAGTTATCCGATTCTGTTAATCATATCAGAGTAATTATGCAGAGACTCATCCGGGAGGTGCAGGAATCAGCTTCTTCCGTCAGAATCAGCTCTGGTGAGCTGTCGGGGGCGGCAGAAGCGTTGGCGACAGGTACCGTTACACAGGCTTCATCGATTAATCAGTTAGTACTAAACGTTGAAAATATGACAGAATGTATTGTACGCAATTCAGAGAACGAAGAACGTGTACAGGAACGTCTGCAGAAATTAGATACTTTGATCATAAACGGGAATGACCAGATGGAGCAGCTTTCCAATGTGGTCAGTCAGGTAGAGAATATGTCATCCGATATTCAGAATATTATCGGGACGATTGAATCTATTGCATTTCAAATCAATATATTAGCATTAAATGCCTCTGTAGAGGCAGCGCGTGTTGGAGAAAGGGGACGAGGCTTTGCGGTAGTAGCAGGCGAGGTCGGCAATCTGGCAGCTAAGACGACAGAATCTTCAAAGCAGACGGCAGAACTGATAACCGATTGCTTAAATAAAATCAAAAGTGCTATGACCTGCGCGGATTCTACTTCTAAGTGTCTGAAGGATATCGTTGAAAACTCCGAGCAGATTTCAAAGGCGTTTAATAGTATCTCAGCAGATACAAAGGAACAGGCGGATAAATCATCACGCATCAAGCTTGAAATTTCCAATATTTCAGATGTTGTTCAGACAAATTCTGCTACAGCAGAGGAAACTGCGGCTGCAACGCAGGAATTATCTGAACAGGCTAAGAATCTCAGTAAATTGATTTCCAGATTCCGGGTGTAGAGCAGCGAAGAGAGGCTGTTGCATTTGGTATAGCAATTATCACAACTTATAGGTGTAGATGCTCAAAATGCGACAGCCTCTTATACATCCTGCTCTTCGGGCACAGTAATGCCTTTCTCAGCAAGCTTCCTGTCAAGAAATCGGTTTATCAGATAAGCAATAACAGCTACGCAGGGTACACCAAGGAACATGCCGAGCGGTCCGGCCGCCCATCCGCCTGCGGTAATGGCGAAGATAATCCACAGCGGGCGCAGCCCGGTAGAATCACCGAGAATTTTTGGCCCGAGATACAGCCCGTCAAACTGCTGGATGACAAGAATAATCAGCAGAAATGCGAATGCCTGACGTGGATTTACAATCAGGATAATAAAGAATCCCGGGACGGCACCGATAAACGGGCCGAAGTAAGGAATCATATTGGTCACACCCACGATAACGCTGATTAAGACAGCAAAAGGGAAACGAAATACGCTCAATATGATAAGAGTAATAGCGCCAATAATCAGAGAATCAATGATTTTGCCGATGATAAAGCCACCGAAAATCTGATTACATTCCTCCAGCGTCTGCATCAGGGAAGCGATTTTCTTCTCTGGAACGATGACGTACATAAGCTTTTTGAAATTATGAGACAGAATCCTGCTGTCTGATAATACATAGCAGGATACGATAATGCTGATAATCAGGTTAACCAGCCACTGTACTACTGAGACAGAGGCGCTGTAAACCAGGGGAATCAGACTGCTGAGCAAAGAGGTTACCTTGCTTACAAGCCCCGGCAATGCGTCATTGACAGGCTTTTCTATCAACGCCCAGTCGATATTTGGAAAATGAGATTCTAATATGTCCAGCATGCCCTTGATTTCATCCACGCTTGGCATCGCCAGAAGTAAATCATAGATACTGCTGGCGAGCTGCGGAATAATGAATAAAAAGAACAGCATCATAAGTCCAAGAACTATAAGGTAGGAGGTCAGGATGCTGAGGAACCGGCAGACCTTCCGGGAACGGAGGCGCAGTATGCCGGAAAAGAGCCTGTCTTCCAGACGTTTGACAAGTGGATTCAGTACATACGCCATAAAAGCACCAAAAAAGAATGGGGAAAGCTTGTCTGCCAGCTGAGACAGAAAGGCTGCCGTTTCCGTCCAGTTGAAAATGGCACGGATTCCGATTGTGCAAATTAAAACGACACAAACGGTATATACAGAGATAGTAAAATATTTTTTATTGGATTCAAATTTATTTTTGTTTTCATAAGAACTCATGTCGATTCTGCTCCCTGATAAAGAATTTTCTACTTACCATAATAGCAGAAAAGTGCAAAAAATGTAGGGTTTTTCATAAATAAAAAAAATTTTTTAAAAAATTTGAAAAAACACTTGATTTTTTATAGAGCTTGTTATATAATCATTCTTGCGTCACGGATGTGGCACAAAATAAATAAGCGCTTCTAGCTCAGTTGGTAGAGCACCTGACTCTTAATCAGGGTGTCCAGGGTTCGAACCCCTGGAGGCGCACTTGGAAGTCCTTGTTTGGTAGAATACTACTGGGTAAGGGCTTTTTATTTTGCAAAACACTTCAAAAAGTTAAAGCGAAAAAGTGATGAGCTGAACGGTTATGCCTGTTTGATAAATTTTTCAGAATAAGTTGTGCTCGGACTGGAGTTTATGTTATAATTAAAAAAGCACACATAAATTCTGATTCATTGCTGCGGCAGTATGATGCTGCCGGGGAGGCGTGAGATATGGATATTAAGGTAAGTGAATTACAATCGGTAAAGCCGGCACCAAGCCAGATGCAGGCTGCACCCACGGATGAAACATTTAAGTTTACTCTGATAAGTAAGATTTCGGAGCAGCAGCTTCAGGAGCGTCTGAGCGGTCTGATGGCAGATATTGTGACATCAGGTGAGAGAATCAAGAAACATATGGACATTCGTGATATGCGTAATTACAGAGAGCTGGTAAAAAGCTTTTTGAATGAAATCGTTAACCATTCTCATGCATTTTCCAGAGAAAATTTTCTGGATCGAAGAGGAAGGCACAGAGTGTATGGAATTATCCGCCTGATAGATGAAAATCTGGATGAGCTGGCGCAGCAGCTTATTGCGGAGGAGAAGGATTCTCTTGCGATACTGAACGCTGTTGATGAAATCAGAGGGCTTTTGCTGGATATTTTCTTATAAGAGGATGTCCGTATGAGCACGGAATAGGGGTAAAGATGTCGGCATTTGATAGGGTAATAGGACATGAACAGATTATAGAGCATTTTCAGAATGCAATCCGTTTGAACAAGATATCTCACGCATATATTCTGAATGGGGAGGAGGGCGCCGGAAAGAGACTGCTTGCTCATTTATTTTCCATGACGCTGCAGTGCGAAACCGGAGGAGATGCTCCGTGCGGAGAGTGCCGTTCCTGCAAGCAGGCGGAGGGGCATAACCAGCCGGATATCATATGGGTGACGCATGAGAAGCCGGGCAGTATCGGCGTGGAGGATGTGCGCGGGCAGGTAATCGGCGATATGCAGATTAAGCCTTACAGCAGCCCATACAAGATATATATTATAGATGAGGCGCAGAAGCTTACAGTGCAGGCGCAGAATGCACTTCTTAAAACGATAGAGGAGCCGCCGGCATATGGAATCGTGATATTCCTGACGACGAATGCGGAGAGCTTTTTGCCGACGATTCTGTCCAGATGTGTAGAACTGGATTTGAAGCCGGTTTCGAATGAAGTGATTCAGCGTTACCTGATGGAGCAGGTGCGCGTGCCTGATTATAAGGCGAAGCTTTGTGTCGCATTTGCACAGGGGAATGTCGGTAAGGCGGTCAAACTGGCATCTTCGGAGAATTTTGATGAGATGAAGCAGCATGTGATGAAGCTGCTTAAGGATACAGAGAAAATGCAGATATCAGAGCTTCAGGATTATCTGAGGGAGCTGGCGGATTATAAGGACTGCATAGAAGATTATCTGGACCTTATGCTGGTCTGGTTTCGCGATGTGCTTTTATTTAAGGTTACGAAGGATGCCAATGTACTGGTTCTTAAGGAGGAAATGGCGGCCATTTCAGCGCGCGCGGGAAAAAGCTCCTATGAGGGACTGGAGAAGATAATTTCAGCGTTGGACAAGGCAAAGCTCAGGCTTCGCGCAAATGTTAATTTCGAACTGGCAATGGAGCTGTTGCTGCTGACGATAAAGGAGAATTAAAATGGTTAAGGTAATAGGTGTCAGATTCCGTGCGGCGGGAAAGATTTACTTTTTCGACCCGGTGGATTTGAAGATTGAACAGGGAGATCATGTTATTGTAGAGACAGCACGCGGTATGGAGTATGGCATGGTGGTGCTGGGGATTCGCGAGGTGGACGAATCGAAGGTAATACAGCCTCTTAAGGCAGTTACCCGTATTGCGACACCCGAGGATGATGAGATAGAGCTTAAGAATAAAGAGAAGGAAAAGACGGCATTTGCCATCTGTCTGGAGAAGATTAAGAAGCATCAGCTGGAGATGAAGCTGATTGATGCAGAATATACATTTGATAATAATAAGGTGCTGTTTTATTTTACTGCGGATGGAAGAATTGATTTCCGCGAGCTGGTAAAGGATCTGGCAGCGGTATTTAAGACACGTATTGAGCTGCGCCAGATTGGTGTCAGGGATGAGACAAAGATTCTGGGCGGTATCGGTATCTGTGGGCGTCCTCTTTGCTGCCACAGCTATCTGCCGGAGTTTATTCCGGTATCGATCAAGATGGCGAAGGAACAGAATTTGTCCCTGAATCCAACAAAAATTTCAGGTGTATGCGGCAGACTGATGTGCTGTCTTAAGAATGAAGAAGAGACCTACGAGGAGCTTAACAGCAAGCTGCCCAATGTGGGTGATTTTGTTACAACAGACGATAATCTTAAGGGAGAGGTACAGAGTGTAAGTGTGCTCAGGCAGCTTGTGAAGGTTATTGTCACGGTAAATGATGAAAAGGAAGTCCGCGAGTATCACGTAGATCAGCTTAAGTTCAAGCCAAAGCGCAGAAAAGAAAAGATGAATATCGCGGATGATGAGCTTAAGGCTCTGGAGATGCTTGAACGCAGGGAAGGAAATTCAAAGCTGGATGACAATTAGGTTACTGGAAGGGGAACGTATTGACGAGCTCCATAGAAACGGATATCAGATTATTCAGAATGAAAATGGCTTCTGCTTTGGCATGGATGCAGTGCTTCTGTCCGGCTATGCAGTCGTGAAGAAGGGCGAGAAGGTGCTGGATATGGGGACGGGCACCGGTATCATACCGATTCTTCTGGAAGCGAAGACGGAGGGGCAGCACTTTACCGGGCTTGAGATTCAGGGTCAGAGTGTGGACATGGCAAGAAGAAGTGTGGTTCTGAATCATCTGGAAGAGAAAGTTGATATTGTAGAGGGGGATATTAAAAATGCCTCCTCTCTTTTTGGAAAAGCGGTGTTTGATGTGATTACCACGAATCCGCCGTATATGAATGAAAGCCACGGACTTAAAAACCCGGAGCTTCCGAAAGCAATAGCCAGGCATGAGCTGTTATGCAGTCTGGAGGACATCGTGAGGGAGGCGGCTTTGATGCTGAAGCCCGGCGGGCGTTTCTACATGGTGCATCGTCCGCGAAGGCTGATAGAGATTATCGGTATGCTGTCGAAGTATCAGCTTGAGGTCAAGCGCCTGAAACCGGTATATCCGATGGCAGATAAGGAAGCAAACATGGTGCTTCTGGAAGCGGTCAGGGGAGGCAGACCTCTGCTTAAGCTCGAGAAGCCGATTATCGTATATAAAGAGCCGGGTGTCTATTCAGACGAGATATATGATATTTATGGGTATTAGGACGGGAAATGAGGGATATCATGCAGGGAAAACTGTATTTATGTGCAACGCCGATAGGGAATCTGGACGACATCACGTTTCGTGTCCTGCAGACACTGAAGGAAGTGGATTTGATAGCGGCGGAGGATACCAGACACAGCATCAAGCTGCTGAATCATTTTGAGATAAAGACCCCTATGACAAGCTACCATGAGTATAATAAGGTGGACAAGGCGCGCTATCTGGTGGAACAGATGAAAAACGGAGTATCGGTAGCATTGATTACAGATGCGGGTACGCCGGCAATCTCAGATCCGGGTGAGGAATTGGTTCGGCAGTGCTATGAGGCAGGGATTGAGGTGACATCGCTTCCGGGACCTGCAGCTTGTATCACGGCACTTACGCTGTCGGGGCTGTCCACAAGACGCTTTGCTTTTGAGGCATTTCTGCCGGCGGATAAGAAGGGGCGTCAGCGGATTCTCGAGGAATTGATAAATGAGACGCGCACAATTATGCTCTATGAGGCTCCGCATCATCTGGTAAGGACGATAGCAGAGCTGCTGGAAACTCTGGGAGAGAGAAGACTTACTCTGTGCAGGGAACTGACTAAGAAATACGAAACAGCATGGCAGACAAACTTTTCCCAGGCTCTCGAGTACTTTGAGAAGGAGGAGCCCCGCGGTGAATATGTGCTGGTAATAGAGGGAAAAAATCCGGAGGAGCTGCTTAAGGAGAAGCAGCAGGACTGGCAGAGGATGTCTGTTGAGGAGCATGTGGCATGGTATGAGGAGCAGGGTACAGACCATAAAGAGGCGATGCGCCTCGCAGCGAAGGACAGAGGAGTAAGCAAAAGAGATATTTATCAGGCTTTGCTCAAAGGATAGACAGCAATTGTTATTATGAGAAATTAAAGTCTGGCGTTAGAAATGCCAAATTCCGTGCTTTCTCTAAAGCTATATTTGAAAACATTGCAGACAATAGAATTTCTCATAACAACAACTATGAGCAATAGCCGGGGATGAAGAGTTTATTCGGTAATCTGATATCCGGCAACTTTGGCAAGCTTGAGAATCGTCTGTCTGGAAACCTTTTTTCCTTCAAACTCAATCAGATTGTCTGTGTCTCCGGTAAAAATATCACTGGCAATATACTTCTTTAATATAATAGAATCTTCGTCGACAAATACCTCCAGTGGATCACCGACTTCGATATTCAGCTTTCTGCGCAATTCCATAGGAAGAGTAAATCTTCCGAGTTCATCCACTTTTCTGACAACACCAGTATCTTTCATTATAGTCCTCCCATGATGCAAGTTTATTAAATGGTATAATAGTACTATATAAATAAATAACATATGTAACCAGAAAAGTCAATATTTTACAAAAAAAATCAGGCAATGCCTATTATAACAAGTGTTACGGAGTGTGCGGTATTTAGGATAAACATATGGAAAAATATCCCGTAATATGGTAAAATATTTCTGAGAATACTATTTGCCGTGTACAAATGAGAAAAAGAGAGGGATGAATTGAAATGGAATATGATGAGGAATTGTTTAAGCAAAAGTCGAATCAGAAAGCGAAGAATGTCTGGATGATACTGGCTACTATTCTTTCACTTTCTTATGGCAGTGATGTGTCTACAGGGCTTTACACACCCCGGCGTTTTGTGGTATTTCTGGCAATGTGCTGGATACCATTTTTTATCGGACTCCTGGTGCTGAAGATAAAAGGAAAAGGGTCATCCATGTATAAAGAGGTCGTTGCGGTAGGTTATGGATGCTTTTATACGTATGTGCTTCTGACCACGGAATCTCCGCTCGCATTTATGTATATTCTGCCGCTCAGCAGTATGTTAATATTGTATAAAAATCGTAATTTTTTAATACGCTGTGGAATAGCCAATTTAGTTGTTATTGCGGCAAATGGCTTATATAAATATATGTCAGGTATGAATTCGGTACTTGAGGTGAGAAATTATCATCTGCAGTTTTCCTGTATTCTGCTGTGTTATGCATGCTTTGCGTTGTCCATTAACCATATGAATGAATCAGATGGAGCACTCACAGATTCCATAAAAGCAAACCTGAATCGTGTGATTAAGACAATCGGACAGGTGAAGATTGCCAGCAATTCTATTGTAGATGGTGTGACGGTAGTGCGTGAGTTGGCAGACGAGAACAAGCAGGGTGCCGGTGATGTGGTACAGCGTATGGAGGAACTGGCGAAAAATAATGATGTTCTGCAGGATAAGGCCATGTCTTCGATGGATATGACAACTGATATCAACACACAGGTTCAGAACGTAGCAGCTATGATTGAACAGATGGTGGAACTGATTGGCCAATCTGTGCGGCATGCAGATGAAAGCGCTGTAGATCTTGCAGACGTAGTAAAAACGACAGATATCATGGCGCGGCTGTCCTCTGAGGCTGGAAAGGTACTGAATGAGTTCAAAGACGAGTTCGCCATGGTAAAAGAGGAGACAGGAACGATTGAGGGAATTACGTCTCAGACAAATCTGCTGGCGCTGAATGCTTCGATTGAGGCGGCAAGAGCCGGAGATGCCGGAAGAGGCTTTGCTGTTGTTGCAGATGAAATCAGGAATCTCAGTATGGGAACACAGAGCTCCTCTACCCGTATTATGTCGGCGCTTGGACATCTGGAAGAGACTTCTGATAAAATGATGGAATCCATCACAGAGATATTGGAGTTAATACAGGAGGCATCTGAAAAGGTAAGCCGTGCTAACAGAAGTGTTGTCAGCATTACGAAGGATTCGACACAGCTTGGAGATAACATAAAGGTAATTGATTCTGCGATGAGGGAGGTTGAGTCTTCCAATCAGAGTATGGTTGGCAATATGCAGCAGATATGTGATGTCATGCAGGTAATGACAGAGTGTGTAGGCAGCGCGGATGATACGACCAGAACCATGCTAAGTAAATATGCAGAGACTGCTGTGAATGTCACCAATATAGAGACAGTAGTAGGAAAGCTCATGGTTGAACTTGGAGATGGTGGATTTATGGGAAGCCAGGATATAGAGCCTGGTATGAAGATTTCTCTTATTGAAAATGGCGGCATGGAAGAATATCATGGTGAAATTGTAGAACGGCAGGAGGACACATTCCTTATCAATCTGTGGCAGAAGGATGCGCTTAGTCTCAGGGATAAAAATGGTGTCTGTCAGCTTCGGATTGTAGTAAATAATGTATTGTATTACTGGGATGATGTAAAGCCGATAGCAGTAAAGGACGGCAGAGGCAATTATTGCAGGATTTCTGTTCATTCGAATCCGCAGGTAATGAACCGCAGAAAGTATCCGAGAATGATGTTGGCTAATTCCTGCAGGATAGAGCTGGAGGGTATGACAGAGACATTCAGGGGAAGGATGACCAATATCAGTGCAAATGGTTTTGCTTTTGCCGTGAGGTCAGAGGAATTTGCAAAGGCGAAGGATAAGCAGGTAAGGCTGACGCTGGAGAACTTTGCATTGCCGGAAATTACATCGTTAGAGGGTGTTATCATCAGAAGTACAAATGATGAGGGAAAATATATTGTAGGCTGTCGTATGCCGGAGGATAATCTTCTCATTCGTGATTATGTGAATAAAAATTATCGGGAGACAGACGCTCACGGAGGCCTCGAACTGGAAAGCTATGCGGAGGAGAGCCGTATTTTTTCTGAGTGAATCACAGGGAATATGCGGATGACATTGTTGCAACCAGTATCTGGGAATTTAAAAAGCAAAAACCCTGGACTGAGAACGGCGGTCTTATCTGTGATTATGTAGATTTGCCGATTTTGTCGGTATTGGCTGTGAGAGGGAAAAGTGATAAAACAGTGGAACAGCTTGTCCGTGATACGAAACAGCTTGCGTTATCACATCTTTGTGGTGAAGAATGGTGCAACAATACGCAGGGGCTTGCCGCATACGCTGCTCTGAAATGGTATGCCTGGAAATTCTTTGAAAAGTACGGTGAGCAGGAGTCAGCTGAAATTTACAAATCAGTACATGAAGCATGGCAAAGTGCCTTTCAATGTAAGTACTCCTGTGATATAACAAACGAAAAAGTGAGAGGTCAGATTATTGAATTGCTTAAATCAGCGCAAGATGCAGAAAATAAAGCAGTATTAAAGTGGCAGTCAGATGGATTATGAAGGAATAAAAAGCCCTGCTCAGACAGCGGGGCTTTTTATGATGATGTTTTATGAAAGCCTGACACTGATTTCACCGGAGGACAGGCTTTCTATATTTCCATCCTCGTATTTTACAATCAGGCGGCAGTCTTTATCGATATCAAGTGCAGTAGCTTTTTTCTGACAGTCAGAAAAGAGAACCTGTATTTCTTTTCCAATGACAAGACTGCGGCTACGGTATTTGTCTACATAATCTGCTTTTTCCCGTTCAACATAATATGCCATAAAGTGGTTCAGAAACTCTGCGGCAAGATGGTTTTTTCCGTCATTATGCGATTCGCGGAATACAGCTCCGGCAATGCCTTGAAGCTCTTTTGGAAAACCGTCCTTTGGCGGGTAGACATTGATTCCAATTCCGAGCACAGCATAATCTAAGAAGCCGTTTTCCAGTCCGAAGGAGGCCTCTGTAAGAATCCCGCTGACTTTTTTTCCACGAATATAAATGTCATTTACCCATTTAATCTGTGCTTTTTCATTTGATACGGCTTCAATTGCTTCACATGCTGCGACGGCAGCCATAGTCGTGATTTTAACTGCCTGTTGTGGAGAATAGTTGAGCGGACGGAGCAGCAGACTCATATAAATGCCTGTGTCAGATGGAGAAAAGAAGCTGCGTCCAATCCGTCCTTTTCCCTTTGTCTGCATATTTGCGATAACGGTATAGCCTTCACAAGCTCCTGAGGCTGCCTTCTCACGAACGAGGGCATTTGTGGAATCCACCGAAGGTAATACGGTCAGCTCTATATCTGAGCAGACCGGGGTCAGATATTTCTGTATACCCTGAGCAGAAAGAATATCTGTGTTTATAGAAAGACAGTACCCCTTATTCTGGACAGCATCAATGCAGTAGCCTTCATCGCGCAGACTGTTTACCGCCTTCCATACCGCTGTTCTGGAAACAGCAAGCTTTTCTGCAATATCTTCTCCAGAAAAATAGGTTCCTTTATTTTCTTCAAAAAGTGCAAGTAATTTTTCCTTTGTTCCCACCGGGCTCACCTCCCAATAGAAACAATCATAGCATTTCACTGCTCTGTTGTCAAACTCATGGTTTTGCTGCTTTAAGCTTACAAAATATGACCGCCACCAGGCTGCTGAACAGTGTTGCCGCTATTGCAGGGGCGATAATGGCGGCAGGATTGGGACTGCCGTACTGGCTGCGGTAGGCAATCATATTGACAGGAATAAGCTGCAGCGAGGAGATATTAAGTATGAGAAAGGTGCACATTTCTGTGCTGGCTGCAGCAGACGTCGTTCCTGTGCGTTCCTTTTCCAGGTCGGAGAGCGCTTCCATTGCCTTCAGTCCTGCAGGTGTGGCAGCCCAGCCAAGACCGAGAATATTGGCAATCATGTTTGTTGCTATGTATTCTCTCGCGGGGTGAGAGCGGGGAATACGCGGAAAGAGAAACTTGAGAATACGGTCGCATTTATTCACAGCAGCTTCTATCATGCCTGCTGAGCGTGCAACCTCCATCAGCCCTGTCCACATGGACATGATGCCGAGCATGGTGATACAGAGTGTGACAGCTTCTTTTGCAGAATCAAGAGCTGCATTACTGACGGCAGCAATATTGCCGGTTATGGAACCGTAGACGATGCCGACCAGTATCATAAAAGCCCAGATATAATTTAACATAGCTACTCCATTCGGGTTATTTGCTATAGTTTATGCAGTAACAGGCGGATGATAGAAGAAAAGATACTTTTATATTCAAATCATAAAAACTTTATAAAGCTTTTGCCCGCAGAGTTGACTATCCATTGAAGCGTGGTAAAATAATAAAAAATATACGCTGGAAGGCGGGCTGCGTTCCGGCAAAGAGGGAAAGAGCGGAAAATTATGAACGAAGGACAGGAAAAAAAAGAGAACAGCTTTATGATTAAGATTGCAACATTTATAGTGGATAAGAGGAACCTTTTCTTTGTGCTGTATGTGTTTGCAATTATTTTTTGCCTTATTGCGAAGGACTGGGTTAAGGTAGAGAATGATATTACCGTATACCTGCCGGAGACAACAGAGACAAGGCAGGGGCTGGATGTAATGAACAGAGAGTTCGTTACCTATGGCACGGCGGAGGTGATGATTGACCATATTTCCTATGAGCATGCAGGCAAGCTTGCCATGCAGATAGAAGGAATTACCGGTGTCACCAGCGTGACCTTTGATGATACACCGGAGCATTATAAGGAAGCATCTGCCATGCTTTCCATAACCTTTGACGGTGAGACAACGGATGATATCAGTGTTCAGGCGATGCGGGAGATTAAGGCAAAGCTGGCAGATTATGATACATACATATCAAGCGAGGTGGACAATGACAGTGCGGCAAGTCTTGCAAAGGAGATGCAGGTTGTTATTGCAGTAGCGGCACTCATTATTGTAGCGGTGCTGTTATTTACTTCACATGCCTATGCAGAGGTACCTGTACTTCTCATTACCTTTATTGTGGCAGCGGTTCTGAATATGGGAACCAATTTCCTGCTGGGCAAGATTTCGTTCATATCGGATTCTGTAACAGTAGTGCTGCAGCTTGCACTGGCGATTGATTATGCGATTATCCTCTGTCATCGTTTTACGGAGGAGAAGGAATCGCTACCTGTCCGTGAGGCGGCGATTGTGGCGCTGAGCAAGGCAATACCGGAGATTTCTTCCAGCAGTATGACAACGATTTCCGGTCTGGCGGCACTGGCGTTTATGCATTTTAAGATAGGACAGGATTTGGCGGTGGTTCTGGTCAAGGCGATTATTTTAAGCCTTTTGTCGGTATTTACACTGATGCCGGGGCTTCTGGTTGTATTTAACAACCTGATGGAGAAAACAGTACATAAGAATCTGGTGCCAAAGATTTCTTTTATTGGAAAATTTGCCGTAAAAACCAGGTATATGATTCCACCGGTATTTTGCGTAATTGTTATTGTGGCATTTTATTTCTCTAATCAGTGTCCATACTGCTTCAGTCAGGGGAATATTGAATCCTCGAAACAGAATGAACAGACGATTGCCAGAAATAAGATAAAGGAAAAGTTTGGCTCTAAAAATCTGGTGGCACTGGTAGTGCCTGCTGGTGACTATGAGGCAGAGGGAAAGATTCTTGAAGCGCTGGAGCAGTATGATGAGGTGGACTCCACGCTTGGGCTGTCAAATGTGGAGGCGATGGATGGTTATGTGCTGACTGATGCGCTGACACCGAGACAGTTTGCGGAGCTGACGGATCTGGATTATGAGGTTGCGAAGCTTTTATATTCTGCATATTCCATCAATGATGAAAATTATGGGGAGATTGTGAAGGGGCTGGATACGACAAAGGTGCCTCTGATAGATATGTTTTTGTTCCTGCATGAGGAGCTGGACAAGGGATATGTGACGCTCGACAGTGACATGCAAAAGAGCATAGATGATTTGTATGAGCAGCTGCATGATGCCCAGCTGCAGCTTTCAACGGAGGATTACAGCCGTATGCTGGTGTACCTGACATTGCCGGAGGAAAGTCAGGAGACATATGATTTTCTGGAAGTGATTCGCGGGGAGATAGGCAAATACTATGATGATTTCTATATTGTAGGAAATTCAACCAGTAACCTGGATTTGTCCTCCTCCTTTGCTACAGATAATATTATTATCAGTGTGTTATCGGCGTTATTTGTTATCATTATCCTGTTCTTCACCTTCCAGTCAGCAGGACTTCCGGTGCTTTTGATTGTGGTGATTGAGGGAAGTATTTTTATGAACTTCTCGTTCCCGTATCTGGAGAACACCAGCCTTTACTTCCTTGGTTATCTGGTAGTAAGCTCTATCCAGATGGGTGCCAATATTGACTATGCGATTGTTATCTCCAGCCGTTACATGGAGCTTAAAAAGGAGATGGAGCCGAAGAAAGCGATTGTGGAATCTCTGAATCAGGCATTTCCGACCATTATTACCTCGGGTGCTATCCTGGCGGCAGCAGGCGTGCTGATAGGAAAGCTTTCGTCTGACGGTGTTATTTCCTCCATTGGAACATGTCTGGGAAGAGGAACGATTATATCAATTATTCTTGTTATGTGTGTTCTGCCGCAGATTCTGCTGTTAGGAGATATAATTATAGAAAAGACCGCATTTACGATGAAGGTGCCGGATAAGGTACAGCGTACGAGCGGAGCGATTTATGTGGACGGTCGTGTGAGAGGCTATGTATCTGGTATTGTAGATGCAAATATTCACGGTGTGATTAAGGGTGACATGAGAGCCATGGTAGATACGTCAGACCTGACACCGATGCAGGAGGTGCCGGAGAGTATCACTGCGATTGAGATGCAACAGGAGATTGGCAATACAGAGGGAATCGAGGCGAATGAAAATGAGGAATAAAATCTGGGCATGCATTCTGGCTGTAGGACTGCTTTTTAGCGGTCTGTCTGTTCCGGTCAGGGCAGAGGAGGGGACCGTCATCTCTATACAGTCATTGGAGGAATTTTATGAGTTTTCGCAGGCATGTAAGCTGGATAGCTGGTCAGAGGGAAAGACAGTCCGTCTGGAAACTGATATCAGCATAGAAAACAGAAATGATATTGTCACAGTGCCTTATTTTAAGGGAACCTTTGACGGGCAGGGGCATACAATCAGTGGTCTGACAATTATCTATGACGGTTCAGTACAGGGATTGTTCCGCTATGTTGGCGAGGGCGGAACAGTGAAGAATCTCAATGTGGTGGGAACGGTGACGCCGGATGGCTCTATGAGCACAGTCGGCGGTATTGTTGGGGAAAACCGGGGCGAGATTATCAACTGCAGCTATACCGGGGTAGTAAAGGGAAGCTCTGTAGTCGGCGGTATTGCCGGAAGTAATGAAGAGACAGGTCTGATAAAAAGCTGTCGTACTTCCGGTATTGTGCATGGAGACCATTATGTTGGAGGCATCGCCGGAAAGAACAGTGGAAAAATAGAAAACTGTACCAATAAGGCTAATGTAAATACCTCAACAGAAGCACTCACACTGAATCTGGAATATATCAATCTGGAAAATCTGCGTTCCACAGAAAATACGACAGACATTACAGATATCGGCGGCATCGTCGGATATTCGACTGGCAAAGTGGAAAGCTGTATTAACCGGGGAACCATAGGCTATCAGCACGTCGGTTATAATGTGGGTGGTATTACCGGACGCCAGAGCGGTTACGTGAATAATTGTACAAACTACGGAACGGTATATGGACGAAAGGACATAGGTGGTATTAATGGGCAGATGGAGCCATACCATACGCTGACCTTTTCAGAGTCTACGCTGACAAAGCTGGATGAGCAGCTTGACGGGCTGCAGTCGGCAGTCGATACATTGATTGCAGATGCAGATGATTATTCAGATACGGTGACGGGCAGGCTGTCTGATATGCACACGCATGTTACAAATGCACAGAATTCTGTCGATACGATGCTCAATGAGGTGCAGGGGGTATTTAACGCAGATACCGATACGCTGAATGAATTGAGTGAGAGAATATCTGATACCATTGATAAGCTGGTGCCTGTTTCCAGTGACCTCACGGATGCGTCAGACCGTATGAAGGCTGCGATAAAGAATCTTCGTGAAGCCGCAGATGAGATGGAGGAGGCTTCTGACATTTCTCAGGACGCACTGGTTTATATAGAAAGAGCACTGGATGAAATGGAGGATGCACAGGCAGATTTTGATACAGCAGCGGCACCGCTTGAGCAGGCACAAAAGAAATTTGAAGAAGCTCTGGATGATTTCACGGAAGCTTACCGGCTTTTACAGGAGAGCGCTTCTGCAGATGAGATAGAGCAGAAGGTGAAGGAAGGCACGGATGCTTTGTCGGATGCGATGGAGTTTATGGACGTAGCGGGTGAAGGAATTCAGGCAGGCATGGAGGATGTGTCGGATGCGATATCGGCACTGGGAGAAGCAGCCTCACGTATGAAGGATGCCAACGAGCCAATCGGGGAGGCTATAAAGGAGACTTCAGATTCTCTTAATGATTTGTACCGGATGAGTGCTTCTATGAAAGAGGCGCTGGCAGGACTGGAAAGGGTACTGGAGGATCTGGCCGAGAAGGAAGGTCTTTCCTTTGCCAGACTGGACGGGGAATTTGATGTGTCACAGGAGCTGCTTTCTGATTCAGTGAAAGAAATTACAGATATTCTTGATTTTGTCAATACTACAGTAGCGAATAAAAATGATATGATTGCAGATGATATTCAGGCAGTTTCTGATCAGCTGTTTGCTATTACCGATACGATTCAGGAAGCATTTACAGAGGAGGACGAGGAAAAGGATTATGTAGAAGATATCTCCTATGAAGATACAGGCGAGCAGACAGAAGGAAAAACAGCATTCTGCATGAACCTTGGAGCTGTGGAGGGGGATGTGAATGTAGGCGGTATTACCGGTTCCATGGCAATAGAGTATGATTTTGATCCGGAGGATGATGTAAAGACAGTAGGCGACACCTCAGCAGATTTCATCTACCAGACAAGGGCAGTTATCCGTGCCTGTGAGAATCGTGGAGAGGTGACTGCAAAGAAGAATTGTGCAGGCGGTATTGTCGGCAGCATGGATATGGGAAGTGTGATGGAGAGCTATGCTTACGGAAGAATCACCAGTACCAGCGGAAAATATACGGGCGGTATAGCAGGCTCTTCGCAGGCGGATATCCGAAATTCTTATGCGAAGTGTACCCTGTCCGGCAATGATTATGTCGGGGGAATTGCCGGTGAGGGAAATAATATTTTGCAGTGCTGCAGTCTGGTAAGCATAGAGGACAGTGGTGAATATACAGGAGCAATAGCAGGAAATGTCAGCGGTACGATGGAGCAGAATTATTTTGTCAGTGAGGTGCTGGCGGGAGTGGATAGCGTCAGCTATAGTGCCAAGGCAGAACCGATGATGTATGAAGAGTTCGTCTCTCTGGAAAATATGCCGGCAGAGTTTAAGCGCTTTCAGCTTGTATTCTGCGCAGAGGATGAAATCATCAGAGAGCTGGAATTCGAGTATGGAGCAGACTTGAGCAGTCTGGATCTGCCGCAGATTCCAGAAAAGGATGGAAGCTACGCAAGGTGGGAAGAGGTCGACTATTCCCATATGGTATTTGACACAACGGTCAATGCGGTATATGATGATAATATCACTGCTCTGGAAAGCGCGCAGAAGAGAAATGAGCTTCCTGTACTGGTGGCAGAGGGAAGCTTTGACGGGGATGACCGCTTGAGCTTCGATGCACAGGAAAGGGATATGTCAGGCATCACAGGAAAAAACGGGCTTCTGGAAAGCTGGAGGCTGCAGATTCCTGAGGATGGGAATGCACTGCACCGTATCCAGTATCTGATTCCGGAAACCGATAAGACGGTAGAGGTAGAGTATCAGACAGCAGAGGGCTGGGTAAAAGCAGACGCACAGAAGGATGGACAGTATCTGGTATGGGAAGCAGAGGGAAATGAGCTTGTGTTCAGAAGTGTGGAGGTTTTCTCTTATAAACCGGTGATTCTGGCCGCAGGCGGACTGATGCTTCTGGTTCTGGTTATAGCTGTGATTGTTATAAAAAGAAGAAAAAACAGGAAACAGAAGGCGTCAAAGGAAGAGAAAAAGTGCGGGGAGCAGAGAGAGGAAGAAACGAAAAAGGAAGGTTAGAAAATGGCAAGTGAATGTAATCATGATTGTAATTCCTGCAAGTCAGACTGTGGAGAACGGCAGCAGCCGCAGAGCATGCTGGCACCGACAAATGAGTATTCCAGCATAGGCAATGTAATCGGCATCGTCAGCGGCAAGGGCGGTGTTGGAAAGACCTTGGTAACGTCAATGCTGTCGGTGCTTTCACGCAGAAAGGGCTATGAGACAGGTATTTTAGATGCGGATATTACGGGAGCGTCTATCCCCAAGGTATTTGGATGTAGGGAGATGGCGGTCAGTGACGGACAGAATCTGATTCCGGTTGTGTCAAAGACAGGGATTAAGCTGATGTCAGCAAATCTTCTTCTGGAGGAGGAAGGTCAGCCAGTGCTCTGGCGAGGCCCGTTGATTGCCGGTATGGTGAAGCAGTTCTGGTCTGATGTGCGCTGGGAATATCTTGACTATATGTTTGTGGATATGCCGCCGGGAACAGGTGATGTACCGCTTACGGTATTTCAGTCTCTGCCGGTGAAGGGGATTATTATTGTAACTTCTCCGCAGGAGCTGGTGTCCATGATAGTGGAGAAGGCAGTTCATATGGCAGAGATGATGCACGTGCCGATTCTTGGCATTGTGGAGAATATGTCATATTTTGAATGTCCAGACTGCGGAAAGAGACATGCAGTGTTCGGAGAGAGCCATGTTGAGGAAGCAGCAAGGCGTTTTAACATTGAGCATATCGCGAAGCTGCCGATTAACCCGGAGCTGGTAAGACTCTGTGATGCAGGAAGGGTCGAGGAGTTTAAGGGCGAGTGGCTGGAGGAAATGTTTGGCGTAATTGAGAGGTATTAGAATCCGGCGTCATAAGGATAATAAAAGGGGAATATGATAAAGTAATAAATATGTTGCGAGGCGCAGATGCAGTTTCTTGTATACATATCAGACTTTATCATTCCCCTTTTTATTTTTTATGTAGTAGGTTATGGTCTTTTAAATAAAAATAATGTGTATGACGATTTCGTCCGCGGGGCGAAAGACGGAATGAAGACTGTAGCAGGGATTCTGCCGACCTTAATCGGGCTTATGGTAGCAGTGGGGATTCTGCGTGCATCGGGATTTCTGGAATGGCTCTGCGCGCTTCCGGCAGGGATAACACAGAAGCTGGGATTTCCTTCCCAGCTTCTGCCGGTGATGATTGTGCGTATGTTTTCTTCCTCTGCCGCAACCGGACTGGTGCTGGATATCTTCAAGGAATACGGAACTGATTCGAGAATCGGATTGATTACTTCAATTATGATGAGCTGCACGGAGACGATTTTCTATACCATGAGTGTGTACTGTATGGCGGCAAAGGTAAAAAAAACACGCTACACGCTTGCCGGAGCGCTGCTGTCAACCTTTGCCGGGGTGGCGGCGAGCATTTTTCTGGCGGGCAGGATGTAGGGGCTCGGTCATTCCACCTTCATCATTCTGTACCCGACTCCTACATGTGTCTGGATATACTGGAAGGAATCAGAATTTTTATCTAATTTCTTTCGAAGTGTTGCCATGAACACTCTCAGGGAAGCCACATCATTTTCCCAGCTATGTCCCCAGATATTCTGAGTGATATAAGTATGTGTCAATACTTTGCCTGCATTTTTAGAAAGCAGGCAAAGCAGCTTATATTCAATTGGTGTCAGATGCAGTTCTTCTCCATCCAGATATGCACAGCCTGCGGAAAAATCAACCTGGAGCTTTCCGTTTACAAATACAGAAGATATTGTCTGTTCTCCCTGATTGGCTGCTAATCTTCTTTCTGTGACCCTGAGTCTTGCCAGAAGCTCTTCAACAGAAAAGGGCTTTGTCAGATAATCGTCCGCTCCTGCATCTAATGCCTCTACTTTATCTGTATCTTCACTCCGGGCACTGATAATAATGATTGGCACATTTGACCAGGTGCGGATTTTTTTAATTACCTCTATGCCATCCATATCCGGCAGACCCAGATCGAGCAGAACAATATCTGGATTATGGGAAGATGATTCCAGGATAGCGGTCTCACCACTCATTGCCGTCAAATACCGATAATCATGTGCCTTCAGGGTTGTTATAATCAGATTCTGTACTGGTCTGTCATCCTCCACAACTAAAATCAATGTCTTATTCATGTAAATCGACCTCCTCTATCGGCAATGAAAATGTAAATACCGCTCCCTTTGGAACATTGTCCGAAATCCTTAAATCCCCGCCATGTGCTGTAACAATGGATTTGCAGAGGGATAAGCCCAGCCCCAGACTGCGCCTGCTGTCGG